>QCPT01000003.1 GCA_003212415.1 Pelagibacteraceae bacterium AG-439-F23 | reverse complement strand
TTTTCATAAAAAAAATTTAGGCAAAGGTGCAGCTATTAGATCGGGGCAGAAACTTGTATCTGGAGAAATAGTCATTATCCAAGACGCAGATCTTGAATACTTTCCATCTGATTATTTAAAGTTAATTAAACCAATAATAAATAAACAAACAAAAGTGGTTTATGGATCACGTATATTAGGTAAAAGAAAATATAAGTATAATAAAAATTTTTATTCATACTATAGGGTTTTGGGTAATTATATACTCACAATTATTTCAAATATTATAAATCATCAGAAGCTAACTGATGCACATACATGTTATAAAGTTTTTGACTCTAAATTATTTAGAAAGATAAAACTTGAAGAAAATGACTTTGCTTTTTGCCCAGAAATTACTTCTAAAATATCTAATCTCAATGAATATATTATTGAAATTCCAATAAAATATTCAGGAAGAAATTACCAGGAAGGAAAAAAGATTAGATTTGTAGATGCAATAATTGCTTTTAAAACATTATTTTATTATGGATTTTTAAAAAAATAAAATATATGAAAAAGTTATGAAAAAAATAGCTTTAATTTTTGGTGTGACTGGTCAAGATGGATCGTATTTAGCAAAATTTTTACTTAAAAAAAAATATATAGTTCATGGAGTTCGTAGAAGAAGTTCTTCATTCAATACAAAAAGAATAGACGATATATACGTTGATCCTACAAATAAAAATGCAAATTTTTTTTTACACTATGGAGATTTAACTGACTCCCTATCTATATTTAAACTAATAGAAAAAATTTTACCTGATGAAATATACAACCTTGCCGCCCAATCACATGTGCATGTTTCTTTTGAAGTTCCAGAATATACTTCGAATGTTACAGCTCTAGGAACATTAAGAATATTAGATACTTTAAAAACTTTACAGAAAAAGAAAAAAATAAAATTTTACCAAGCAGGAAGTTCCGAAATGTTTGGTAAAACTAAAAATAAAATTCAGAATGAAAAAACTATTTTTTATCCAGCTAGTCCTTATGCTATATCAAAAATATTTTCTCATTGGATTACAAAAAATTATCGAGAGTCTTATAATTTATTTGCATCAAATGGAATTCTTTTTAATCATGAAAGCCCTCTTAGAGGAGAAACATTTGTTACAAAAAAAATAGTTACCGCTCTGGTAAAAATTTCCTTAAAAAAACAAAAAAAACTTTATCTTGGAAACTTGTATTCAAAAAGAGATTGGGGACATGCTAATGATTATGTAAAAGCGATTTGGAAAATACTGCAGCATAAAAAACCTGATGATTTCGTTATTGCTACAGGACGAAATATTACAATAAAAGAGTTTGTAAATAGAGTTTGTAAAAAACTAAATATGAAAATTTTTTGGACCGGTAAAGGAGTTAACGAAAGAGCAATTTTAAAAAATACTAATAAAATTATAATAGAGTGTAATAAAAAGTATTTTAGACCTTCGGAAGTTCCATCATTAAAAGGAGATTATTCTAAAGCAAAGAAGATTTTAAAATGGAAGCCATTGATATCGTTAAATGAACTTATTACAGAGATGGTTGAATACGAAAAACAACAAATTAATCAATAAATTATCTTCAATAATTTTATATTGCCTTATAATAATTTATTGCATATAAGACCTACGCCTGGTGATTATTGCGAAAGGGTAATACCCGATCCCATTCCGAACTCGGAAGTCAAGCCTTTCTGCGCCAATGGTACTTTGTCTTAAGACATGGAAGAGTAGGACATTGCCAGGCTATTAACCCTAATGAAAAATTTTATAGTTGTTACTGGTGGAGCTGGGTTTATTGGATCAAATTTAATTGAATATCTTTTAAGTAAAACAAACTATAGAATCATAAGTCTAGACAATTACACAACTGGTACAAAAAAAAATCACATTAATTCTAAAAAAATAAAATACATAAAAGGTGATACACAAAATATAAAAAAAATTTTATCAAAATATAAAAAAAAAACTAAAGTAATTTTTCATTTTGGTGAATTTTCAAGAATTTTTCAAAGTTTTAAAAAATTTCACGATTGTTTTGACTCCAATTCTATTGGCAGTAAAGAGGTTTTTAAATTTTGTTTAGACAATAAAATTAAACTTATTTATTCAGCCACATCTGCTTCTTTAGGAAATAATGGTTTTGACAAAAACCTTTCTCCTTATGCATTTACAAAATCAAAAAATATTGAATTATTAGAAAACTTAAAAAAATGGTTTAATTTCAAATTTGAAATAATTTATTTTTATAATGTCTATGGAAAAAGACAAATTGAAAAAGGCGAAATGGCAACAGTTATAGGAATTTTTCAAAACCAATTTAAAAAAAATATACCGCTAACTGTTGTTAAACCCGGGACACAAACAAGGAGATTTACTCATATACTTGATACAGTTAAAGTTTGTCACCAAGCTTGGTTAGCAGATAAATGTAGCCATTACAGTATCTCAAATAAAAAGTCATACTCAATTTTAGATGTGGCAAAAATGTTCAAAACTAGAATAAGTTATTTAAGGCCCAGGTTAGGAGAAAGATATGCCTCAGCACTGACAAATTTTTCATTTAATAAGAGAGTTATCAAGAAATTTGGAAAAATAAGTTTGAAAGATTACGTTGCATCGTTTATTAAAGAAAAAAATTAAATTATGAAAATTGCCAGTTCTTTAAAATCCCTAAAAAAAAGAGACCTTAACTCTAAGTTAGTTAGAAGAAGAGGTAGAGTTTATATAATTAATAAAAAAAATCCAAAATTTAAAGCAAGACAAAAATAATCCAAGTTTTATGATAATAGTATCGGTATCAGAGAACAGAGATTTAGAGAAAAGAATTTCGATAACGCCTGAGATCTCAAAAAAATATATTAATTTAGGGTTTGAGGTTCACCTAAGTGAAAAATATGGAGAACACTTGGGGTTTAAAGATGATGAATATAAAGCACTAGGAGTTAAAATATTTAGTGACGAAAAAAAATTATTAGAGAGTGCAGATGTTATAATTCAATTGAGTTTATTAGATGAAAATAAAACTTCAGTATTAAAACCTAATCAAACTTTTGTTGGGGTTCTTAATCCTTATGAAAATAAAAAAAGGCTTGATGAATTAATAAATAAAAAGGTTAATCTATTTTCTTTAGAATTATTACCAAGAATAACAAGGGCTCAATCAATGGATATACTTTCTTCTCAAGCTAATTTAGCTGGATATAAGGCTGTAGTAGAAGCATTTTCAGTTTTTGAAAAAGCCATACCAATGATGATGACTGCAGCAGGAACTATACCTGCAGCAAAAGTTTTAGTTGTAGGTGCGGGTGTTGCGGGTTTACAAGCAATAGCAACTGCAAAAAGAATGGGGGCGATAGTATTTTCTACAGATGTAAGAATAGCCTCTAAAGAGCAAGTTGAAAGTTTAGGTGGAAAATTTTTAACAGTAGAAGGATCTGAAAATTTAGAAACTGAAGGTGGATATGCAAAAGAAGCATCTGAGGATTTTAAAAAAAAGCAAGAAGAATTATTAAGTGAGACGCTTAAAAAAATTGATATTGTAATTTGTACTGCTTTGATACCAGGAAAAAAAGCTCCACTAATCATTAAAGAAAGTATGTTAAAAAATATGCAACCTGGATCTGTGATATATGATTTAGCAGCTGTTCAAGGTGGAAACGTAGTATTCACAGAAGTAGACAAAATTATAGTAAGAAATGATATTAAAATTATTGGTGAAGCGAATATTTTAAACAAATTACCAACTTCATCATCAAGCTTGTATGCAAAAAATGTATTTAATTTTATTTCAAATTTATATGACAAAGAAAATAAAAAAATTAATATAAATCTAGAGGATGAAATTATTGCTAAAACAATAATAAAATAAATTATGGAAATAGACCCATTTATTTTTAGATTGAGTATTTTTATACTTTCTATTTTTATTGGATATTATGTTGTTTGGAGTGTTACTCCTTCATTACATACACCTTTAATGTCAGTAACAAATGCAATTTCTTCAGTAATAATAGTAGGAGCAATTATTGCAGCTTTAGCCGGAGGTTCTGGAAATATATTTGATACAGCAAATGTGTTTGGTTACTTGGCAACAATTTTAGCAGCAGTAAATATTTTTGGTGGTTTTTTGGTTACTCATAGAATGCTAGCTATGTATAAAAAAAAGAAAGATAAAAAATGATTTCAGCAAATCTTTTAGCAGTATTTTATTTAGTTTCAGGAGTATTATTTATTTTAGCGCTTAGAGGTCTTTCATCCCCAGAAACATCAAGGCAAGGAAATTTATTTGGCATAATTGGAATGTCAATAGCTATTGGAGTAACCATAATTTCTGTTGGTAATTTCTCAACAGGATTTTTAATCTTATTAGTTTTATTACTAATAGGGGGATCCATAGGGTCATTTATTGCATTTAAAATACCAATGACTGCAATGCCAGAATTAGTTGCAGGCTTTCATAGTTTGGTAGGTTTGGCCGCAGTTTTTGTGGCAATATCTGCCTTTTTAAATCCTGAAGTTTTTAACTTGGGAAATCCAGGTGATATCAAAATTGCAAGCCTTATTGAAATGTCTTTAGGTGCTGCAATAGGAGCTATTACATTTACTGGCTCAATAATTGCCTTTCTAAAGTTAAGAGGGATAATGTCAGGATCGCCAATTACTTTTTTTGGACAACATTATCTAAACTTATTTTTAGGACTTTCATTATTAGGTTTAATTTTTTATCTGTGCAAAACCCAAGTTGATACTTGGTTTTGGATAATAATAACTATTTCATTTTTAGTAGGTATCTTGCTGATTATCCCTATTGGAGGAGCCGATATGCCTGTTGTAATTTCAATGCTTAACTCCTACTCAGGTTGGGCGGCAGCAGGAATTGGATTTACATTAGAAAATACTGCATTAATAATTACAGGTGCTTTAGTAGGATCATCAGGTGCAATTCTTTCTTATATAATGTGCAAAGGAATGAATAGATCATTTTTCAATGTTATATTAGGAGGATGGGGCGCTACAGACCAAATATCTTCATCTTCTTCATCTAAAGAACAAAGGCCAGTTAAAAATGGAAATGCAGACGATGCTGCGTTCTTAATGAAAAATGCTTCGTCTGTAATTATTGTTCCTGGTTATGGTATGGCTGTTGCTCAAGCTCAGCATGCGCTTAGAGAAATGGTTGATGTATTAAAAAAAAATGGAGTTAAAGTTTCATATGCTATCCATCCAGTCGCTGGAAGAATGCCAGGACACATGAATGTATTGTTAGCGGAAGCAAATGTTCCTTATGATGAAGTTTTCGAGTTAGAGGAAATTAATAATGATTTTGCAAATTGTGACGTAGCTTATGTAATTGGAGCTAATGATGTGACGAATCCCATAGCTAAATCTGATCCTCAAAGCCCAATTTATGGTATGCCAGTTTTAGATGTTGAAAAGAGCAAATCTGTTTTATTTGTAAAGAGAAGTTTATCCCCAGGTTATGCTGGTATTGATAATGATTTATTTTATAGAGATAATACATTAATGTTATTTGCTGATGCTAAAAAAATGACAGAAGAAATAGTAAAAAGTTTGTAAATTGACTAAAATATTTTGTGATATTGCTGATAAAAAATTAATAAAAAAATTTAATAAAAAAAAAATTGTTAAGGGATTTACTACAAATCCTAGCTTGATGAGAAAAGCTGGTGCTAAGGACTATAAATCTTATAGTTTTGAAATATTAAAACTTACAAAAAAACCTGTTTCCTGCGAAGTTTTTGCTGATGATGAAAAAAATATGATATTGCAAGGAAAAAAAATAAGCAAATGGGGTAAAAACGTTTATGTTAAAGTCCCTGTTTGTAATTCTAAAGGCAAATTTATGGGAAAAGTTATCCAAAAATTAAATAATAATAATATTAAGTTAAATATAACTGCAGTTTACTCGTCCAAACAAACAAAAAAAATTTTAAAACAAATCAATAGTAAAACAAAAGTTATAATCTCAGTTTTTGCAGGAAGAATGGCGGATGTTGGAAAAGATCCAATTCCTGAAATTAAAAGAAGTATAGCTATGGCAAAAAAATTTAAAAATGTAGAAATACTTTGGGCAAGTGTCAGAGAGCCTTATAATTTTTTACAAGCCAAAGAAATAAAATGTAACATCATTACAATACCTCCGTCTATCATAGAAAAAATTGAAAAATTTGGTAAATCTTTTGATAAACTTACAACTGATACTGTAAAAAGTTTTTTGATTGATAGTAAAAAGTCCAGATTTCAAATTTAAATAAGTTGGTTGCGGGGGACGGATTTGAACCGCCGACCTCAAGGTTATGAGCCTTGCGAGCTACCAGGCTGCTCCACCCCGCGATATTTAAATCCTATTTTTGAGTTTGTTAAGTTTCTTTACTCTTTTAATGTTTTCTTGAAGAATTCTTTTTTTCTTTTCTGATGGTTTTTCATAAGTATTTTTTAGTTTTATAATTTTAAAAAAACCATCACGTTGTAGTTTTCTTTTCAAAACTCTCAACGCCTGTTCAACATTATTATCTTTAACTTCTATTTTAATAAGCACCCCCAAAAATGTGACTTGATATCATTTTAAAAATTATTTGTCTATTATTTTTCATATAAATTTAATTAGATAGTTTTGTTTTTTCTTTCTCTTTATCTTTTTTTTCTCTTTGAATTCTTCTTTCTGCCTTTTCTATTGCATCAATTAAATCTTTTTGAGTAAATAGTCCCATGGCAACGGGATCTTTTGCATTTAAATTATTAAAATTCCAATAACTTTTATTTCTTATTGCTGTTACAGAATTTTTTGTTATTCCAACCAATTTTGCTATCTGAGAGTCTTTAAGTAAAGAATGTTGTTTTGTTAACCAAAGTGCCGCGTCCGGCTTGTCTTGACGTTTAGATAGAGGAACATATTTTTTAATTTTCTTTTCTGAATTTTCAATTTCAATATCATTAGTTTTAAGATTTAATTGTCTATTCTCATCTTCCGAAGAGAGCTTAATCTCCTCTCTTGTTAGTTGTCCAGAAATTATTGGATTATAACCAACTATTCCTTTTCCAACATCTCCATCGGCTATACCTTGTACTTCAACTTCATGTAATTTACAGTAATCAGCAATTTGTTTAAAAGTTAAAGTAGTATTTTCAACTAACCACACAGCTGTTGCCATTGGCATTAAAGGAGCTTTCGACATTAATTATTTTTTTCAGATCTAAAATTTTGAAATTTTTTATTAAATTTGCTTATTCTTCCTTTGTCTAGGATTTTTTGTTTTCCACCAGTCCAAGCAGAGTGAGATTTTGGATCAATTTCAAGTTTTAGAACATCTCCCTTAGAACCCCAAGTAGATCTAGTTTCAAACTGAGTTCCGTCAGTCATCTCAACTTTTATTGTGTGATAATCTGGATGTAAGTTTTTTTTCATAGCGCGTTTTATAGCAAATGATTTTTTAAAAACAATTAAAACTTATTTAAATTTTCAAGCATTTTATTATGGATATTGTTATTTGATGCTCTTATATTTATGTTATTTATACTAAATTTATTAATATCGTTAACCCTTCCTCCAGCTTCGTTGACAATTATAACACCCGCTGCAATGTCCCAAATATTAATTTTGTTATGAAAATAACCATCAAATCTTCCGCTTGCCACATAGGCTAAATCCAATGCTGCGCAACCTGTATATCTTAGATTAAGTTTAGAGTGAATAGCACCTTCATGGTTAGTGGCAAATAAACAATCTTCTAATTCAACTTTTTTTGACACCCTAACTCTACGGTTATTAAAAAATGAACCAGCATTTTTTTCTGCATAAAACATTTCATTTTTTATTGGATCAAAAATTAATCCAGATATTATTTCATTTTTACATCTTAGAGCAATTGATATTGCAAAGTGAGGTATGCCATGTAAAAAATTAGTTGTTCCGTCTATAGGGTCTATAATCCAAAAATTATCTTTATCCAAATTGTTAATTATTCCAATTTCTTCCGAAATAAATGAGTAATTTTTTTTACTTTTTTCTAATTCTTCGATTAAAATTTTTTCAACTCTTTTATCAGTTTTGGTTACAAAATCTTTTGGTCCTTTTTTTTTAACTTGAAGGTTTTCAATTTCTCCAAAATCTCTAATAATTACTTTAGAAGCTTTTTCACAAGCTCTAATCATAATGTTTAATATTGGAGAAATTGAATTCATTAAACTATATTTTTTTTACATATTCGATTGTTCTTGTGTCAACCACTATCTGATCTCCATTTTCAATAAATGGTGGCACTTGAATATTCATACCATTATCTAAAATTGCAGGTTTATAGGATGATGAAACAGTTTGCCCTTTCAAAGTAGCATCGGTAGTTTTAATTATAGCAGTTATTTGATTTGGCAAGTCTAAAGACAAAGGACTATCATTATAAAAATTTATACTCACTTCCAAATTTTCAGTTAGCATTTTACCTTTTTCACCTACTATGTTTTTATTTATATTTATTTGATCAAAATTTTTTGGATTCATAAAATAATAATCTGAGTCATCTTCATACAAATAATTAAATTTTATTTCTTCTAGCGTTGCTTTTTCAATAGTTTCGCTAGACCTAAATCTTTCATTAAATTTTGTATTTTTGTTTAAACTTTTCATTTCTATTTGAGCAAAAGCGCCACCCTTACCAGGTTTTACATGTTGAGTTTTTAGAACCTCCCAAAGGTCATTTTTATATTCTAAAATCATTCCAACTCTAATTTCTGTTGCATTAATTTTCATTTTATTCTTTCTATAGCCTCTGAAGGTTTATATTTTTTATTCTTCCAAATGTAACCTGAGATAGCCAAAAAGTTTGCTTTATTCAATAAAAGTTTTTTATAATTTTTTTCATTTATACCACCAATTGCCACTACTGGAATTTTTGTCATTTTTTTTATTGAATGAAGAATATTAATTTTAGCTTTAAATCTTGTTTTTTTTGTTTTTGATTCATTAAATGCTCCAAAAGCTATATAATCTGCATTATTCTCAATAGCAATTTTTGCTAATTTTTTAGAGTTGTGGCATGTGATTCCTATAATTTTATTTTTTAGAATTTTTCTTGCTTTATTAATACTCATATCTTTTTGTCCTAAATGGCAGCCATCTGCATTTAATTTTTTTGCTAAAATGGGATTATCATTCACTAGAAATTTAACTTTGAATTTATTGCAAATTTTTTTTATTTTTTTTCCAATATATAATTTTCTTTTTATTTTAGTATTTTTTAACCTTAATTGAAAAAAACTTATTTTTTTGCTCTTAAATATATCTCTAAGATCATTGTAAAAATAATCATTCACAATTTTATTTGGAGAAATTAGATAAACAAATTTTTTTTTATTTATTCTCAAGCTCTTTTGACCATTTACCTTGGGCTGCTAGAGAGCACATATTGGCCCTGTGATTAAATAATTCTTGTGTACCTTTAATGTTTTTTATGTCTTTAGACCAAAATTTTAAAGCACTTTGCTGAAGTGCTCTTCCATAAGAATATGTCATTATAAAATTTGTGTTGTTATGAATATTTATTTGATTTAAGTTTTCGGTAGCTTCAATTTCTGTTTGGCCTCCAGATAAAAAAGCAACTCCAGGAACTTCTGAAGGTACACTTTCTTTAAGACATTTAATTGTAAGCTTTGCTATTTCTTCGTTTGTAATTTTTTTGCCAGAGCTTGATCCAGGTAAAATCATATTAGGTTTTAAAATTACACCTTTCAAATCTATTTTATGCAATTCAAGTTCATCAAAACATTTTTTAATTACTTCAGTTGTTTTTTTATAACAATCATAGGCAGTGTGATTTCCATCCATTAATACTTCGGGTTCAACAATTGGCACCATTCCGCATTCTTGAACTAATGCAGAATATCTAGCAAGTGCTTGAGCATTTGTTTGGATTGCTAATTTACTAGGGTACTTATCTGAGATTATGTAAACTGCTCTCCATTTTGTGAATCTTGCGCCAAGTTTATAGTATTCATTTAACCTTTCTCTTAGTCCGTCAAGTCCTTCTGTAATCTTTTCTTCTTTAGAGTTAGCTAAAGTTTTTGCACCTGTGTCTACTTTTATTCCAGGTACAGAAGTTAAATTTGAAATTAATTCTGGAATTTTTTTTCCAGATTTGCTAGATTGCTTTATAGTTTCATCGTAAAGTATAACACCACCGATACAATCATTCATTCTTTCGGATGTGAAAAGGGTTTCTCTAAATAATAATCTATTTTCAGGGCTAGACTTCACATGAACACCTTCTAGTCTCTTAGTCATTGTGCCTGTACTTTCGTCTGCCGCTAAAATTCCTTTTCCATTACCAATAATTTTTAATGCAATATTATTTAATTCAGACATTTTGATTTAGCGCTTTTATACCAGGTAAAGTTTTTCCTTCAAGATATTCTAAAAAAGCTCCACCAGCAGTTGAAACAAAAGTAAATGAATCAAATTTTTTAAATTTATTTATTGCTGCAACAGTTTCTCCTCCGCCAGCTACAGAAAAAATTTTATCATTAATCGTTTTCTGTGTAATTATTTCTAGTATTTCTCTTGTACCAGTCTGGAAATTTGGATTTTCAAAATATCCAGCTGGACCATTCCATAATACTGTATTTGAATCATTAATAATTTTTTTTATCGATGAAATTGTTTTGGGACCAATATCCAAAATCATTTCATCATCATTTATTTCTTTTATATCTTTGTTTTTACCGACACCCTCAATACTTTTTGAAACAACTGCATCTATGGGACAAACAATTTTACAATTAAATTTTTTTGAAATATCTAAAATATCTTTTATTAGGGATTCGCAATCATTTTCACATATTGACTTCCCTATTTTATAACCGGTATGTTTTAACATTGTGTTTGCCATACCTCCGACAATAATTATATTGTTAAATTTTTTTGCCAAATTATTAATGATGCTAATTTTTGTTGAAATTTTTGAACCTCCAATGATAAGAGAAACTGGTTTTATTATTTCAGAAGTTATTTTTTTTAATGCTTCTATTTCCTGAGTAATTTGTAAACCAAAATATGAAGGAATATATTTTGTTATTCCCTCAACAGAAGCATGAGATCTATGCGAGCAAGAAAAAGCATCATTAATATAAATATCTCCTAAATTTGATAATTTTTTTGAAAATTCATTATCATTTGATTCTTCTCCAGGATTAAAACGAATATTTTCCAACATCATAATAGATTCATTTTGGATTTTGTTTACTTCGGACAAAGTATTGTCGTTAATTATGTTTTTATAAAATAAAACATTTTTATTTAATAAAGATGATAATTTTTTTGAAATAGGCTCTAAAGACATGCCTTTAACCACTTTGCCTTTTGGCCTTCCAATATGAGACAAAATTATTATTTTTGCTTCTTTTTCTAATAGCATTTTTATAGTTGGCAATATTTTTTCTATTCTCGATGATTCAGTTATGGATCCATTTTTCATTGGAACATTTAAATCAACTCTAAGTAACACTTTTTTATCTTTGAAAATTATATTTTTATTTGAAATGTTTTTCATAAAAAATTAAATTTTATGAATATATTCTGCTAAGTCACACATTCTTGATGCAAAACCCCATTCATTGTCATACCATGCAGAAATTTTACCCATTTTATCTCCAACAACATTAGTTAGAGATAAATCTACAATTGCAGAATTAGAATTGTGATTAAAATCAATTGAAACTAATTTTTCTTCTGTGGTTTCTAGAATATTTTTTAGATTTTTTTTTGAAGCTTTCCTAAACGAATTATTAATTTTATTAATTGACAATTTTTTTTTCGAATTAAAAACTAAATCTACCAATGAAACATTAGGAGTAGGGACTCTCATTGCCAATCCTTCAATTTTACCTTTTAGCTCTGGTATAATCTCGCCAAGAGCTTTTGAAGCTCCCGTAGAAGTTGGAACAATAGATTGTCCTGCAGATCTTGCTCTTCTGGGATCTTTGTGAGAATTGTCCAAAAGTCTTTGGTCTGTAGTGTATGAATGAATAGTCGTCATAAATCCTCTTTCTATTTTAAACTCTTTGTTAAGGATGAAAGCAACTGGCGCAAGACAATTTGTAGTACAAGAAGCAGCTGAAATTACTAAGTCATTTTTATTTATTGATTTATGATTTACACCATAGACAATTGTTTTATCAGCATTTTTGCACGGAGCTGAAACAATTACTTTTTTCGCTCCATTTTTGATATGTTGAAAAGATTTTTCTTTAGAATTATTTTTTCCAGTACATTCTAAAACAACGTCTACACCATTTTTTTTCCAGTTAATTTTATTTAATTCTGTTTCTCTAGAATAATAAATTTTTTTATTATTAATAAATAAATTTTTTTCATTAAATTTAATATCAGCATTAAATTTTCCGTGTATTGAATCATATTTAAGTAATTGAACACTGTTTTTTAAATCAGTTCTGTTATTTATGTGTTTAATTTCAATATATTTATTATTGTTTTCTACAATAGATCTGATCACCATTCTGCCAATTCTACCTAAGCCATTTATTCCAATTTTTATTTTCATAACTAATTATTAATCATTTTTTTTATTTTATTTACTATATCTTCCTTTGTTAAATCAAAGTATTTATATACATCTTTATAAGGAGCGCTTTTCCCAAAAACATCTA
Organism: Pelagibacteraceae bacterium AG-439-F23; assembly: GCA_003212415.1. Lineage (GTDB taxonomy): Bacteria > Pseudomonadota > Alphaproteobacteria > Pelagibacterales > Pelagibacteraceae > Pelagibacter. The sequence goes on along the minus strand of QCPT01000003.1, from coordinate 77,951 downwards.
TACCAAAACATAAACCATTTTCACCAACAAATTTTTTCCAACAATCAGTTGATGCTGCCTCTATAGAAATTTTATACTTTGACTCATTTAGAATTTTATTCTTGTATGATTTTGATTGTAATTCAAATAGTTCATGAGATGGCACCGATATTACTTTAGAGTATATTTTATATTTGGCTAATTTGTGGCTAGTATCAATAGCCAAATTAACTTCGGAACCACTTGCAAGTAGAGTTAATTTTATTTTATTATTAGTTCTTAAAACTTCATAAGCGCCAAAAGCACATCTATTAATCTTTGAGTATTTTTTTCTTATTGGGTTAAGATTTTGCCTCGTTAAAGACAAGACACTTGGAGCAGTTAAACTTTTTAATGCCAGCTCCCAACATTCAATTGTCTCAATTCTATCTGCTGGTCTTAAAACATTTAAATTAGGAATTGCTCTTAAACCAGACAATTGTTCTATTGGTTGGTGTGTAGGTCCATCTTCACCTAGGCCTATTGAATCGTGTGTCATCACATAAATAACTCTTTGCTTCATCATAGCTGATAATCTAATAGAAGGTTTACAGTAGTCAGAAAAAATCAGAAACGTTCCTCCATATGGAATAAATTTGCTATGAAGTGCTAGACCATTCATTATTCCGCACATTGCATGTTCTCTAACACCATAATGAATATAGTTACCCCCAAAATCATTTGGTCTGATTATTTTGTGATGTTTTGTTTTTGTATTATTTGAACCAGCCAAATCTGCCGATCCACCAATTAGTGTATTGTTATCTTTTGTCAAAGTGTTCAACATTAATTCTGATGATTTTCTGGTTGCTAAGCTTTTAATTTCTTTAGTTGCGTTTATTTTTTCAGTTCTGATTGATTTATTAAAATTATTTTTTAATATTTTATCTATTTTGTTTTTTTTTTTTTTATAAATTTTATTCCATCTTGATTCAAGCTTTGTGCCATTATTTCCTATTTTTCTCCATTTACTTAAAATATTATATGGTATTTCAAATTGTTTGTGATTCCATTTTAGTTTTTTTCTTACTAATTTTACTTCATCTTCGCCTAGAGGACTTCCGTGTGAAGAAGCTTTCCCTGATTTATTAGGTGAACCATATCCTATTTTTGTTTTACATGAGATTACAGTTGGTTTTTTTGATTTTTGTGATTTTTTTAATGCATATAATATTTCTTTTTCATTGTGACCGTCTATCGATAAGTAATTCCATCCATAACTTTCAAATCTTTTTTTATAGTTATCCGATACAGCTAAACTTGTAGGCCCATCAATTGATATGGAATTATTATCAAATAACATAACTAAATTATTTAACTTCAAATGACCCGCAAGACTCATTGACTCATGACTTATGCCTTCCATTAAACAACCGTCTCCAGCCAAAACATAAGTTTTATGATTAATTACTTCCTTTCCTATTTTTTTTTTTAAAATTTTTTCTGCAATTGCAAAACCTACTGCGTTAGATATTCCTTGTCCAAGAGGTCCCGTTGTGGTTTCTATACCAGTATTTGCTTCATATTCAGGATGTCCTGCACAAATAGAATTTAACTGTCTAAAGTTTTTTATATTTTTTAATGAAATGTTTTTATATCCAGTTAAATAAAGAATAGAATATAAAAGCATTGAACCATGTCCTGCAGACAAAACAAATCTATCTCTGTTTAGCCAGTTAGGGTTTTTTGGATTAAATTTTAAAAAATGCTTGAATAATATTGTAACAACATCTGCCATTCCCATCGGCATACCAGGATGTCCTGAATTAGCTTTCTGAACGGCATCAATTGAAAGAAAACGCACTGCGTTTGCTAATATTTTGTTTTCTTTATTCAAAAAATTATCCTGTATAGACTTAGGTGACTCAATTTAATATTATAAATATATATATATGAAAACTATTGATGAAAAAGAAAAAAAGTTTGAAGAAGTTCTAAATGAATTAAAAAATTTAGAAATTGGCAAACCTCATCAATTAGAAGAACTTGAAATTTTAGAAAATCAGAAAAATCAATTAGAAATTGAAAAAGCAGAATTACAGAAAAAATATAATTTTTTAGAACAAATAAATGAAAATCTTAAAAAAAAATTGCAAGAATTGGAGAAGAAAGAAACTAACGATAAGATAAAGGAAGAGCAATTTTCAGAAAAAATTGATGAATTAAACCAAGAAACAGATAGTTTAATGAATGAATTAGAAAAATGGCAAATGTAAATATAAAATTTAATGGAAAAGAATTTTTACTCTCATGCGATGATGGGCAAGAAGAGCATCTAGAAGAACTATCGCTGTATTTAAATAATAAATTTAATGATTTAAAAAATTCCTTAGGTAATATTGGGGAAAATAAACTTATGCTTATAACTTCTATTAAAGTTATGGATGAATATTTTGAAACAAAAAAAAAAATTGAAGAACAAAAAATTGAATTAATGAATATTACAGAAAGATTTAAAGAACTTAAATCATTAGTATATGAATACAAAGATGATAAGGAAAATGAAATCCTTAATCTTAAAGAAAATCAAGCGCAAGTTAAAAACGAAATAGATTCACAAAAAAATAATTATGAAAAATTAGTTGATAAAGCAACCTTCGAAATTGAAAGCTTTATAAAAAAACATGAAGTTGATTCAAAAGCTCAATAATTCGACAAAGTGTCAAAAAAAATATTAAGAAATAAAATTTTATTTTATAGAAAAAATAATTATAAAATTGTTAGACTCCAATATCCTTTATTAAAAGATATTTTAAAAAATTTTAATTTATTAAGAAATAAAAATATTGGTGGATATTTTCCAATTAATTATGAAATTGATTCTTTAAAAATTTTAGCACAATTAGAAAAATTGGGTCATAAAATTTCTTTACCAAGAACTAGAAAAGGAAATAAAATGGATTTTTTTGAATGGACATCTAACGAACCTCTTTTGATAGGTAAATTTGGTATCCCAGTGCCTTGTTCAAAAAAAAAAGTTTATCCAGACATTATTCTTGTTCCTTTAGTGGCTTTCAACAAAAAAAAATTTAGACTTGGGTACGGAGGCGGTTACTATGATAGATATATTCAAAAAATGAAAAAAATAAAAAAAATGTTAACCATTGGTTTAGCTTTTTCTTTTCAAGAGGTTAAAAAACTACCTATAACTAAACACGATAAAAAATTAGATTTTATTTTTACAGAAAATTATATCAAATAATGAATATATTATTTTTAGGTGATATTGTCGGTGATTCTGGCTGCATTTCAGTTAAAGAAAATCTTCCAAACATAATTAAAAATAAGTCTATAGATTTTGTTGTAGCTAATGGTGAAAATGCAGCAAAAGAAGGAGTGGGAATTACAGAAAATATTACAAATGAATTACTGAATTCAGGAATTGATGTTATTACCACAGGAAACCATGTATGGGATCAAAAAGAAACTTATAATTATATATCAAAACAAAATAGACTGTTGAGACCATTAAATCTTTTTAGTGACTCGCCCGGTAAAGGATTTGGTATTTATGATTCAAAAAAAGGATTTAAGATAGGCGTTTTGAATCTTATGGGAAATGTTTTTATGAAAAAATGCAATGATGTTTTTATTGAGGCTGAAAACTTCTTAAAAAAAAATAAACTTAAGCATCAGTATGATTTTTTAATAGTTGATTTTCACGGAGAAACTACAAGTGAAAAAATGGCAATGGGAAATTATTTTGATGGTTCGGCGACATTGTTTGTTGGGACTCATACCCACGTACCAACTAATGACGGAAGAGTCTTAAAAAATGGGACTGCGTATTTAACTGATGCAGGAATGTGTGGAGATTATAATTCAGTGATTGGAATGAATTTACAAAACTCTATTAACAGATTTTTTAAAAAAGAATCTACAAAACATTTTCCAGCGAAAGGAGAAGCTTCATTGTCAGGAATTATTGTTGAAGCCAACCCTAATAACGGCCTGGCAAATAAAGTTAATAGTTTTATATTTGGAGGGGAATTAAAAAATATATTTTAAATTATGGCTGGACATTCACATTGGGCTGGAATAAAGCATAAAAAAGGAAAAGCAGATAAGCAAAAGTCTAAAATTTTTTCTAAATTATCTAGAGAAATTACTGTAGCAGCTAAGCTTGGAGATAAAAATCCCGATATGAATGCTCGTTTAAGATCAGCCATAGAAGCAGCAAGATCAGCTAATATGCCCAAAGACAATATAGAAAGAGCGATAGACAAATCTTCAATTATCGCTAACTCAAATTTTGAAAGCATAAGATATGAAGGGTTTGGCCCTAACAAAACTGCAGTTATTGTGGAAACTTTGACTGACAACAAAAATAGAACTGCTTCAAAAATAAGAACTTTATTTCAAAAGAATGGAGGTGGACTCGGCACTCAAGGGTCGGCTTCTCATAATTTCAAACAATTGGGAGTCATAAAAATAGATAAAAAAGAGGTGAGCGATGAAAAAATTTTTGAATTTGCTATTGATTCAGGCGCTAATGATTGTATTTCCAAAAATGAATATCATGAAATTCATACAAACATAAATGAAATCTATGATGTAAAAAAAAAATTAGAAAAAAATATTTCAAATTTTCTTTCTACAGAATTAGAATGGGTTCCTATAAATTTAGTTAGTTTAAACGGAGATATCAAGGATACAATGATTAAATTTTTAGAATTAGTTGACGATGATGATGATGTTCAAAATATTTTTACAAATGCAAAATTCGAAAATTAAATGTTAATAATTGCAATAGATCCTGGAATTAATGGTGCAATTTGTTTTTTTGAAAATGGAGAAGTCAAAGATCTATTCGAAATGCCAACTATGGCAGAAGGAAAAAAAAATAAAAGACAAGTTAATGGATACCAAATGTATAACGAGTTAACTTTTAGAATAAAAGAATATAAAAAACAAAACATAAACGTTGTTGTGGAACAAGTTTCTGCTATGCCAGGACAAGGAGTAACAAGTATGTTTAATTTTGGTCAATCATTTGGAGTTATAAAAGGAATTTGTGCCGCAATGCAGTTACCCATATATTTTGTTCGACCAGCAAAATGGAAAAAACATTTTGAATTAATTAATACACAGAAAGATGCAAGTAGAACAAAAGCAATAGAAATGTTTCCAAAAATTTCCTCAAATTTGTCAAAAAAAAAAGATTCTAATAAAGCTGATGCAATATTAATTGCTAGTTTTTATGAAAATATTATAAAAAATAATAAATAGAATAGTTTTATAGTCTAATTCATGACACATTTTAGTGTGAAATAATTTAAATGGAAGCCGATATATCTTCACAAGCAGTAGGACTTGCTAGCAATACTGATTTTTCAATAATTAGTTTATTTTTAAGAGCAGATATAATTGTAAAATCAGTAATTATAATATTAATTGCAAGTTCAGTTTATTCTTGGGCAATCATATTTGATAAAATTAGAGTTTTTAGAAAGATAAACAAAAGCGCTGAAGAGTTCGAGGATAAATTTTGGAAATCTAAATCGGCAGAGACATTTTATAATAATCTACCAGCTTCAATAAACGATCCAATGGCGCAACTTTTTAAAACTTCTATGCAAACTGTAATTAAATCCAGATCAAGATCTAGTTTAAGTGAAAAATTACCTGCAATATTAGAGATTAATATAGAAAAACAAATGAGTAATATTGAGAAGAATTATACTTTTCTTGCGAGTGTTGGTTCTACCGCACCTTTTATAGGTTTGTTCGGAACAGTTTGGGGTATTATGAATTCTTTTCAATCTATTGCAATATCAAGAAATACCAGCCTTGCAATTGTTGCGCCAGGTATAGCAGAAGCTTTATTTGCAACTGCTCTAGGATTGCTAGCAGCTATACCGGCAGTTGTTGCTTACAATAAATTTAGCAATGACTCAAAAAAATTTTTGCAAAAATTAGAAAACTTTTCTAAGAGATTTCTTACAATAGTTTAAAATGGCATTTAAGTTAAGAAGTTCAACAAGAGAGCCTATTAGTGAAATAAATGTTACCCCATTTGTTGATGTTATGCTAGTTCTTCTAATAATTTTTATGGTAACAGCTCCTTTGTTAACAGTAGGAGTTCAGGTTGATTTACCTGAAAGCTCAGCAGACACATTGCCGGAAGAAACAGAACCTTTAACCTTAACTATTAATGCAAAGGGAGAAATATTTATACAAGAAACAAAAGTTGAATATGAAAAAATAATTCCAAAAATAATGGCTGTTTCAAATAATAGAACAGACACAAGAATTTTTGTTAGAGGAGACAAAACTATAAATTATGGAAGAGTTCTTGAAATTATGGGAATGTTATCTGGTTCAGGTTTTACAAAAGTAGCACTTATATCTGAACCATATAAAGAAAGATAAATGTATAAAAGTTTATTTATTTCCTCTGGTTTTCATATTGGAATTATTATGTTAAGTATATTTACATTACCTTTTATTGCAAAAAAACCAATAGATGTTCCACCATTAGTTTCCGTTGAATTAATTGAAATTGGAAAGCTTACCAATATACCATTTGCTCCAAAAGCAAAAAAAATAATTGAAAAAGTTAAAAAAAAAAATGAAAAATTAGTATCAGGGCAAGCACCGCCAAAAAAAATTAAAAAAGAAAAAAATAAAAAAGTTAATATAGATAAAAATAATAAAATTAAAGAATTGGCTTCTAAAAAAATGCCAACTCCAGAAAATAAAATTAAAAAAATAAAAAAAGAAAAAATAGAATCAGTAGCATTACCTGACAAAAAAAAGGAAAAAATTCAGCTTAAAGAAGAAAAAATGCAAAAACCTTCAAAAGAGATCAAAAAAGAAAATAAATTAAAAAAAAATGTAGAACAATTGAAGCCCAATGTAGAAGATTTGAAGGTTAAGCAAGTTTCTGAATTTGAAAAAAAAGAACTATTTGACCCAAATAATATTGCCGCATTAATTGATAAATCAAAGGAAGATTTTGGTGAGACAAATAAAAAGTTGAATAAAATAACACAGTCTCAAGATACATCTATGGATTCATCAAAATTGACTCTTAGTGAAGAAGATGCATTAAAAGCTCAAATTTTTGGTTGTTGGAGTATACCTTTGGGTTTACCATATAATGAAGATTTATTAGTAAGAATTAAATTAAAATTAAAACCGGATGGAACTTTGATCAAAACGGAGATACTAGATCATGCAAGAATGAATATGCCAGGCCAAGGTTTTTTTAAAGTACTTGCAGAAAGTGCTTTAAGAGCTATTCAATTATGTCAACCATTGAAAGTACCAACAAGCGGTTATGAAAGATGGAAAGATCTTCAATTAAATTTTGACGCAAGGGAAATGCTGGGGGGTTAATGAAAATAATTAAATTTCTAACATTCATTTGTATATTTTTTTTATCAATTACATCGAACTCATTTTCTTTAATAGAGGTCGATATTACTAGAGGAAATTTAAATCCATTACCTGTAGCAGTTTCTCCACTTTCTCAAAACAATGAATCAAAAAAGATATTTAAAAATCAATTAAATTTAGAAGATCTGGGTTTGGAAATTTCAAAAGTTATTGAGAATAATTTAAAAAAATCTGGATTATTTAATCCACTTAGTAGAGATGCGTTTTTGCAAAAACCCGATATTGCACATTTAAAACCAAGATTTGAAGACTGGTCGTTAATCAAAGCCCAAGCATTAATTACCGGAAAAGTTTTGATTGAAAATGATAGATTAAAAGTTGAATTTCGATTGTGGGATGTTTTGGCTGCAAGAGAAATGTTGGCTTTAGCTTTTACTACTGTCCCAAGCAATTGGCGAAGAGTTGGGCACATTATTACAGATAAAGTTTATGAAAGATTAACTGGCGAAAAAGGATATTTTGATACCAGAATAATTTACGTATCAGAAGAAGGTCCAAAAACACAAAGAGTAAAAAAATTAGCGATAATGGATCAAGACGGATTTAATACTAAGTATTTAACTTTAGGAAATGAACTGGTTTTAACACCTAGGTTTAATCCAACAAATCAAATGGTAACTTATTTATCTTATTTTAGAAATTTACCCAGAGTTTATTTATTAGATATTGAGACCGGAGTTCAAGAAGTTGTTGGTGATTTTCCTGGAATGACTTTTGCGCCTAGATTTTCTCCTGATGGAAAAAAAATTATTATGAGTTTTGCTAAAGATGGAAATTCAGATATTTACACAATGGACTTGGAAAATAGAATAGTTGAAAGAATAACCAACCATCCTTCAATAGATACATCTCCTTCTTATTCGCCAGATGGAAAATATATAACATTTAACTCTGATAGAAGTGGCTACCAACAAATTTATCTTATGAAAAGTGATGGGAGTAATGTTAAAAGAATTTCTTTTGGTAACGGTATATACGGAACTCCAGTTTGGTCTCCTAGAGGAGATTTAATTGCCTTTACAAAATTACATAAAGGAAAATTTTATATAGGAGTTATGAGAACAGACGGAAAAGGTGAAAGACTTTTAACTGAAAATTTTTACCAAGAAGCTCCATCCTGGGCACCCAACGGAAGAGTTATAATTTTTTATAGGGAAACAAAGACAGATAAAAAAGGAGAAGGTTTTAGCGCTAAACTATGGTCCATAGATTTAACAGGATACAACGAGAGGTTGGTGGAAACCGAAACAGATGCTTCAGACCCATCTTGGTCATCTTTGTTAAGCAATTAAGCGTTTTTTTTGAAAATTTTATCAAATTAAGTTGATTTTTATACTTGAAACATCTATTTAGTTGTGAAAAAGTTCTAAAATTATATTAAGGAGCATTAATGATTTTAAGCAAAATTTTAAAAAATACTTTTCTGGTAATAGTTTTTAGTCTGGCTGTTACTGCTTGCGCAACTAAAAAAACTACAACAGAGGTAGGAAAACAGGATACTCAAATACAAGGAGATGTATACGTTGGATCAGATACAGTAGGAGAATTAGCAAAAGGTGTTCCTGATAGAGTATTTTTTGCAACCAATGAGTCAATTTTAACCACAAAGTCAAGGGACACGTTAAGAAAACAGGCGGCTTGGTTAAGAGAAAATACAAATGTAAATGTTGTTATAGAAGGTCATGCGGATGAAAGAGGAACTAGAGAGTACAATTTGGCATTAGGAGAAAGAAGAGCAAATGCAGCTAAAGATTATCTAATGACATATGGAATTTCAGCAGACCGTATATCAGTAATTAGTTATGGAAAAGAAAGACCAGTAGATCCTGGATCAAATCCGTTGTCTTGGTCTAAAAATAGAAGATCAGTTACAGTCAAAGCTAATTAAAATATTAAAATTCTAATTAAATAAAGACCTTGTATAAATTAAGTTTATACAGGGTCTTTATTTTGCCATTATTATAAATAGAAATAATTTAATGAATAAAGATCTTAAGAAAATATTTTTTTTTATTATTATTTTGCCATTAGGAATTATTTCAAATTTAAAAGCTGAAACTACGGATATTAAAGAAATTTTAGAAATTATTCAAAAAGATCTCAGAACTTTAGAGAGAGCAGTTTATTCAGAGTCATTTTCCACATCTTCAAAAAGTTCTTCAACTCAAGATGCTACAAGCGAAAATACAGAAGATGTTCTAACAAAACATTTATTAAAACTTTCTGAGATAGAAAAACAATTTCAAGATTTAACGAACAAGTATGAAGAAATAAATTTTAAGATGGACAAACTATCCTCAAGACTTTCAAAAGTCCAAGCTGATAATCAATTGCGTTTTCAAAATATAGAAAACAATAAAACAATAAATAATTTGGAAAATAATTCTTTAACTTCTTTACCCAAAACAGATATAAATCAGAAAAAAGTTCTACCTGGCTCTTCACAACCTCAAGATCTTGGATCCATATCGTATAAAGATATGACCACTAACGCAGAAACACAAGTAGTGCAATCAGTAGAAGCTACCAAATCTATTTCTACAGAAACATTTCAATCTGAGGAAAAAATATTGCCAGAAGGAACTCCAAAAGAGCAATATGAATTTGCTACAAGTTTTTTAAAAGTAGGAGATTATAATATGGCTGAGAGAGCATTTAGAGAGTTTGTTGATAATAATCCTGATAACGAATTTTCTGGAAATGCACAATATTGGTATGCTGAAACATTTAGGATTAGACAGCTTTATACAGATGCTGCTTCGGCATATTTAGAAGGTTACCAAAAATATCCTAAAAGTGAAAAGGCACCTATAAATTTATTAAAACTTGGAGTATCATTGGTACAGATAGGAGAAAAAGATCAAGGTTGCTTAATGATTGCGGGTGTTAAAAAACAATATCCAAATGCAACTCAATCAGTGCTTCAAAAAGCAAAATATGAAGAAAAGAAATTTGAGTGCAAAAAAGAAAATTCATAATTTTTATTTAGAAAAATTAAAAAACCCAAAAATAAAAAGAATTTATTCAGAATTTGCAAAAAACCTTGAAAACTATAATTCAAGTAAATTTAGCATTGCTGTTTCAGGAGGTTCAGACAGTATGGCCTTAACCTTTTTGGCAAAGTGTCATTCTATAAAAAATAATTTAAATTATTTATATTTTACCGTTGACCATAAATTAAGGTCTAATTCTACAAAAGAAGCCATACAAACAAAAAAAAAATTAAAAAAATTTGGAATAATTTGTGAAATTTTAACTTGGAAAAGTAATAAAATTTTTTCGAATTTACAGGCAAAAGCTAGAGAAAAGAGATATGAGTTAATTTTTAAAAAATGTTTAAAGAATAAAGTTAATTTGGTTTTAACAGCACATCAAAGAAATGATCTTTACGAAAATTTTTTTATAAGACTCTTAAGAGGTTCAGGATTAAAAGGCCTAAGTTCTTTTCAAAGTAACAAAACAAAAATTAACAAAAACTTGAATGTATTTGTTATAAGACCCCTTTTGAATATTTCTAAAAAAGAATTGTCATATATAACAAAAAAAACTTTTAATTTTAATATAGAAGACCCATCAAATAAAAACGATAATTATTTAAGAATAAAAATAAGAAAATTAATTAAACAACTAAAACAAAATGGATTAACTTTTGAAAAATTTAATCTTACACTTAATAATCTTAATAAAAGTGATGCAGCAATTAAATTTTATGTAAAAAAAAATATTAAAGAAAACACAAAAAAATTAAATATAAAAAAATCTGTAATTATTAATGAATTTTTTTTTAATCAACCCGATGAAATAGTTTTTAGATCTTTTTCTGAATTGATTTATAATATTGGAAATAAAAAAGGTTTTACCAGAGGAAAGAAAATATTAAGTTTAATAAAAAATATAAAAACTATGAAAAAATTTAAAAAAGAAACTTTATCAGGGTGTATTTTTGAAAAAATTAACAAATCAATCATTATTTCGCAAGAAATCTAGATTATTTGGTGTTTTTTTTGAAAAAATGGTACTTGTTTAATTAATAATAATTCTTACTTTATACTTGAAATGAATTTCAAAAATTTAGCAATGTGGGGAGTAATAGTTCTATTAACAATAGGTCTATACAACATGTTTAAAAATCCCCAAGGATCAATTGGTGTAAATAATAATATTATCTTTTCTGAATTTTTATCAGAAGTTGATAATGGAAGAGTTGTGCAAGTAGAAATACAAGGAAAAAATATCAAAGGGGTTTTCTCTAATGGAAAAATGTTTAATACTTACGCTCCAGATGATCCAAACTTGATTCAGAAATTAAGCGATAAAGGCGTTAGCATCTCAGCAAGTCCTTTAGAAGAAAAAATGCCATCACTTCTAGGAATACTGTTGTCTTGGTTTCCAATGTTATTACTGATTGCTGTCTGGATATTTTTTATGAGACAAATGCAAGGTGGTAAAGGCGGTGCGATGGGATTTGGTAAATCCAAAGCTAAAATGATGAATGAGTTAAAAGGAAAGGTAACCTTTAATGATGTTGCTGGAGTAGAAGAAGCAAAAGAAGAAGTAGAAGAAGTTGTAGAATTTTTAAAAGATCCAAGAAAATTTAGTAGGCTGGGAGGAAAAATTCCAAGAGGATGTTTGTTAGTGGGTCCACCAGGAACAGGCAAAACTTTATTAGCAAGAGCTATTGCTGGCGAGGCGGGAGTTCCTTTTTTCACTATATCTGGATCTGATTTTGTTGAAATGTTCGTAGGAGTAGGAGCGTCAAGAGTTAGAGATATGTTTGAACAAGGAAAAAAACATGCTCCTTGTATAATTTTTATTGATGAAATAGATGCCGTTGGAAGAAGTAGAGGTGCGGGTCTAGGAGGAGGTAATGACGAAAGAGAACAAACTTTAAATCAGCTATTAGTTGAAATGGATGGTTTTGATACTAACGAAGGAGTTATAATTATTGCAGCAACAAATAGACCCGATGTATTAGATCCAGCTTTACTAAGACCAGGAAGATTTGACAGGCAAGTAGTTGTTTCGAATCCGGATATATTAGGAAGAGAAAAAATCTTAAAAGTTCATGCTAAAAAAATATCAATGGCAAAAGATGTAAATTTAAGAACTGTTGCTAGAGGAACTCCAGGTTTTTCAGGGGCGGATTTGGCCAATTTAGTTAACGAATCTGCTTTACTAGCAGCTAGAAAGAATAAAAGAATTGTAACAAATCAAGAATTTGAAGAAGCAAAAGATAAGGTAATGATGGGTGCTGAAAGAAGATCTATGGTTATGTCAGAGGAAGAAAAAAGGTTAACAGCTTATCACGAAGCGGGACATGCTATAGTTACTATTAATGAAAAGGCGGCATATCCTATTCATAAAGCTACAATAATTCCAAGAGGAAGAGCGCTTGGAATGGTAATGCAACTTCCTGAAAGAGATGAAGTGTCACAAACAAGAGAACAACTGCATGCACAGATGGCAATAGCCATGGGAGGAAGAGTAGCAGAAGAAATTATATTTGGTGAAGACAAAGTAACGACTGGAGCAGCTAGTGACATAGAACAAGCTACAAAAAGAGCAAGAGCAATGGTTATGAGAGCTGGCTTAAGCAAAGAGCTTGGCCCTGTTGCTTATGGAGAAAATGAAGAAGAAGTTTTTTTAGGTAGATCTGTTGCTAGACAACAAAATATGTCAGAAGAAACTGCAAAAAAAGTAGATAGCGAAATAAGAAAATTAGTAGACAAAGGTTATGATAGAGCCAAAAAACTGCTTACTGAAAAAATAGATGACCTTCATAAGCTTGCAAAAGCATTACTGACTTACGAAACATTAACTGGGAGCGAAATAGAAGATTTAATTAATAAAAATGTTTATCCCGAAAATAAAGAAGATTTAAAAGTTGAAGAAGATGAGCAAAATTCGGCTCTAGGATCTATTGGTTTAAAACCAAAGATTGTTCACTAAAAGCCTTAATGGAAAAATATTACACAAGAGCGTGTAATTTTTATTACGGATCAAATTCAAAAAAAAAAATTAGTAAAAAAATTTCATTACCCTTAAATGGAAATAGCTCAATTTCATTTGATAGCATTGAATTAATAACCAGAAAATCACAAAAAATAATAAATATAAAAAAAATAAATAAATTACCAAAAAATATTAAAAAAAAAGTTTTTTCTGATTTAAAAAATATAATAAAAAAAAAAAAATTTCATAAGTTAAAATTTGGAAAAGTTCCAATTTTAATGGGCGTTCTTAATACTACACCTGATAGTTTTTCCGATGGAGGAAGATTTCTTAATGATAAATTGGCATACAAACAAATAAAAAAACTTTTAGATGAAGGAGCAAAAATAATTGACTTAGGAGGCGAGTCAACAAGACCTGGAGCAAAAGAAATAAAACCAAAAAAAGAATGGGAAAGAATTAAATCAAAACTTAATAATTTAAGTAAAAAAAAATGTATTATATCATTGGATACTAGAAAAAGTTTTATAATAAAAAAAAGCTTGAATTATAAAAAAGTAAGTTTGATTAATGATGTTTCGGGATTAACATATGACAAAGATACAATTGAAATATTAAAAAAATATAAGATTCCCTTTGTTATACATCATATGCAAGGTACGCCAAAAACCATGCAGAATAATCCGAGTTACAAAAATGTTCTTTTAGATATCTATGATTTTTTCGAAAAAAAAATAAAATTACTTAGAAAAAAAAATATAAAACATAATAATATAATTTTAGATCCAGGAATTGGTTTTGGTAAAAATTTGAAACATAATATTACTCTAATCAGTAAAATTTCTATTTTTCATTCTTTAGGTTTTCCAATAATGTTAGGCTTATCTAGAAAAAGATATATAAAAGATATTGCGGGAGTTAATGATAGCAAAGAAAGAATCGGAGGAACCGTATCATCATGCATATATTCTTCTTTACAAGGTATACAAATATTGAGAGTTCATGATATTAATGAAGTTAGCCAGGCACTTAAAGTATTTGAAAAATTACAACTAAATTGATGAGAAAAAAATATTTTGGAACCGATGGTATAAGAGGCAGAGTTAATCAAGATAAGATTAATGGAGAAATGTTTTTTAAGTTTGGTTTAGCAGCAGGAACTTATTTTAAAAATGCAAAAAAAAATAAGCAAGTAGCAATAATTGCTAAGGATACTAGACTTTCAGGATATACTTTAGAGCCAGCATTGGTGTCAGGATTGGCTTCAACTGGGATGAATGTTTATACATTAGGCCCTCTACCAACAAATGGGCTTGCTATGCTAACTAAGAAAATGAAAGCCAACATGGGCATAATGATTACGGCATCTCATAATCCATATTTTGACAATGGATTAAAATTGTTTGGTCCTGATGGTTTAAAACTCTCTGATAAAATAGAAAAAAAAATAGAGAAACTGATAGATTCAAAAATAATTAATAATCTTTCACAACCCAAAATCTTAGGAAGAGTTAAAAGACTAGAAGATGCGAATGACAAATATATAGAAATATTAAAAAAAAATTTTCCTTCTTCATTTAATCTTAAAGGTTTGAAAATTGCAATAGATTGTGCAAATGGAGCTGCTCATAAGTCCGGACCAAAACTATTTAAATCTCTTGGTGCAAAAGTTTTTGAAATAGGAACTTTGCCCAATGGCTTAAATATAAATGATAAATGTGGATCTACTTTTCCAAATAAAATTAAATTTTTAACAAAAAAATATAAAGCTGACATTGGCGTTTCTTTGGATGGAGATGCTGACAGAATAATTGTGTGTGATGAAAAAAGAAATATTATAGATGGAGATAAAATAATTGCTATGCTCGCAGAAAGATGGAAAAGAAAAAAAATTTTAAAAGGAGGAGTTATAGGAACATTAATGTCTAACTATGGTTTGGAAAATTATTTTAGAAATAAAAAAATAAAATTTTTAAGGTCCAACGTTGGTGATAGATATGTTAAAGAAATGATGCAAAAAAATAAATTTAATTTAGGCGGTGAACAATCAGGACATATTATATTGGGAAAATTTGCGACTACCGGCGATGGTTTATTGGTAGCTTTAGAAATACTTTTTTCAATGAGAAAAGGCAAAAAGGCTAGTGAATTATTTACAACATTTAAACCTACTCCGCAATTTTTAGAAAATATTATAGTTAAAGACAAATCAATAATAAATTCCTATAAATGTAAAAAAGCAATTATGTATGCAAAAAAAATTATAAATGGCCATGGAAGAATGTTAGTAAGAAAATCAGGAACTGAATCAGCTATAAGAATTATGTGTGAATCAGAGAATAAAAATTTGATTATAAAATGTATTAATATTGTAAAGAGATCAATTAAATAAATTGAAAATAAAATCTAAAATATTAATTATAGCAGGGTCAGACTCTTCAGGAGGAGCCGGTATTCAAGCAGACATTAAGACTGTTACTTCTTTAGGTTCTTATGCAATGACTGCAATTACTGCTATAACTTCGCAAAATACTACTGGAGTTTTATCAATAGTCCCAATTCCTACAACTGAAATATCAAAACAAATTGAATTTACTTCGAGAGATTTAAAACCTGACGTTATAAAAATTGGAATGTTGCATTCCGCAAATGTAATTAATTCAGTTATAAAATCTTTATCTAAAATAAAAATTAAAAAAATTATATTAGATCCAGTTATGGTTGCTAAAGGAGGGACTAAATTAATTGATAATAAATCAATTCAAATCTTAAAAAAAAAATTATTAAAAAAAGTTAGTTTAATTACACCAAATATACCTGAGGCAGAGATGCTTACTCGTACTAAAATTAATTCAAAAGAAGATATGATATATGCGGCAAATATATTGATAAATTTAGGAGCAAAAAATGTTCTTATTAAAGGTGGCCATCTTTCAGGTAGCACAATGATTGATGTTTTTTTAAATAAAAAAGAAATTTCAATTTTTAAAAATAAAAAAATTAAAACAAAAAATACTCATGGAACAGGATGCACTTTATCTAGCGCAATAGCATCTTATTATTCTTGTGGAAAAACATTAAAGAAATCTTGTGAGATGGCAATCAAGTATGTTAATCATGCAATTGGAACTGGCCCTAGTTATGGAAAAGGTCATGGTCCAATTAACCATTTAAATACTATTAATATAAAAAAAAATTTTAGATGAAAAATGTTGCAGTTGTAGGTTCTCAGTGGGGAGACGAAGGAAAAGGAAAAATAGTTGATTGGTTGTCCGGCGAAGCAGATGTAGTAATTAGGTTTCAAGGCGGAAATAATGCTGGACATACTTTAGTAATTGATGGTGTTACTTATAAACTAAGATTGCTGCCATCGGGGATAGTAAGAAAAAATAAAATATCTGTTATAGGAAATGGAGTTGTTGTTGATCCTTGGGCCCTTCTTGATGAGATTGAAGAGATTAAATCTAAAGGTGTCGATGTAAATGAAAATAATTTAATTCTATCTGAATCAGCTACATTGATAATGCCTTATCATAGAGAAATGGATGAAATAAGAGAAGACGCAGCGGGAAATTCAAAAATAGGAACTACAAGGAGAGGCATAGGTCCTGCATATGAAGATAAAGTAGGAAGAAGATCTGTTAGAGTTATGGATTTAGCCTCAGAGGAAAATTTAGACAATAGATTAACTTCAGCCTTATCCCATCATAACCTAATAAGAAAAGGGCTGGACAAGCCAGCTTTTGAAAAAAATCAATTAAAAAAAGATTTATTAAAAATAGCTCCTAAAATTCTTAAATATTCAAAACAAGTATGGAAAAAGATTGATGAATTTAAATTACAAAAAAAGAAAATACTATTTGAAGGAGCACAAGGAATACTATTAGATGTTGACCATGGAACCTATCCTTTTGTAACTTCATCTAATACGGTTGCTGCATCTGCTGCAACGGGATCAGGATGTGGACCAAATTCAATAAATTATGTACTAGGTATTACAAAAGCATACACAACTAGAGTTGGCGAAGGTCCTTTTCCAACTGAACTAAAAGACGAAATTGGAGAACACCTTGGAATTGTTGGAAAAGAATTTGGAACAGTAACAAGTCGTAAAAGGAGATGTGGTTGGTTTGATGGTGTACTTGTAAGACAAACAATAAAAATTTCAGGCATAGATGGTATTGCTCTTACAAAACTTGATGTATTAGATGAACTTGAAGAAATTAAAATGTGTATTGGTTATGAAATTGATGGAAATAAAATTGATTATTTACCAGCAACTTTATATGATCAATTAAAAATTAAACCGATATACAAAACATATAAAGGTTGGAAATCATCTACTTCAGGAATTAAGGACTTTGAAAATTTACCAAATAATGCAAAAATTTATATCAAAGAATTAGAAAATTTTATTGAAGCCAAAATTTCAAGTATTTCAACTAGCCCTGAAAGAAAAGATACTATTCTTTTAATCGATCCTTTTAATTAAAAGTTAATTTGTTGGAAGAAGGTTTTTAGATTTAGCAGAATTCAGCATATGCTTTTGAAGTTTTTCGAAAGCTTTATTTTCAATTTGTCTTATTCTTTCTCTGCTAATTTTAAATTTTTTGCTTAAGTCTTCAAGAGTTATAGGATCGTCAGTAAGTCTTCTTGATCTCAAAATTTCTTTTTCTCTATCATTTAAAATTTTAATTGAGTCTTGCAAAAGATCTTTTCTTTGTTCTATCTCTTCATTTTGAGCAAATTTAAGTTCTTGATCCATTTCTTTATCTACTATCCAATCTTGCCATTCATCACCATCTTCTCCTATTGGCGCATTAAGAGACTGTTCTTTTCCAGACAATCTTCTATTCATTGAAACAACTTCTTCTTCGCTTACATTTAGTCTATTTGAAATGTTTTTTACATGTTCATCTCTTAGATCACCTTCTAATCTTGGAGCAATCTGATTTTTGATTTTTTTTAAATTAAAAAATAATTTTTTTTGTGCAGTTGTAGTTCCAATTTTAACCAAACTCCAAGATCGAAGTATGTATTCTTGAATTGATGCTTTAATCCACCACATCGCATATGTTGCTAATCGAAATCCCTTATCTGGTTCAAATTTTTTCACTGCTTGCATTAAACCAACGTTTCCTTCAGAAATCATTTCACTTAAAGGTAAACCATATCCTTTATATCCCATTGCTATTTTAGCAACTAATCTTAAGTGACTTGTTACTAATTTTTCAGCAGATTTAACATTTCCATTTGCTTTCCAATTTTTAGCCAGCATAAATTCTTCCTCAGCATCTAGCATTGGAAATTTTTTAATCTGTGCCAGATATAAAGAAAGACCACCTTCATCAGAAAGTGCTGGTAAATTATAAGTTGATTTATTCATAAGTTGTATTTATTTAATTAAGAATTTAAATTTTACAATATTTTTATTTGTTTGTATTTCTTAGCTTTTTTAAAATATTATCTAAATTAGACGGTAAATTCGACGAAAATTCCATACGTTCCCCAGATCTGGGATGGTCAAATCCAAGAATTTTAGCGTGTAAAAATTGTCTATCAAGTTTTAAAATATATTCTTCAAGTTTAGGATCTATATTTTTAAATTTTTTAAATTTTTTTTTATATTTTTTATCACCTAAAATATTATTTCCTTTATAGCTCATATGAACTCTTATTTGATGAGTTCTTCCTGTTTCAAGTCTACATTCAACTAGACTTAAAGTTGGAACTTTATCATTTTCAAAAGTTTCTAGCGTTTTATAGTTTGTAATTGCTTTTTTTCCTTTAGTAATTCCAACTTCCATCAATTGTCTATTTTTTGAACTTCTTGTTATAAATGTTTCTATTTTTCCATTTTGAGGTCTTAACTTCCCCCAAATTAATGCTTGATAAACTCTAGTTATAGAGTGTTCTGCAAATTGGCTTGATAAACTTTCATGAGAGATATTATTTTTTGCAATTACTATTAATCCTGAAGTGTCTTTATCAATTCTATGAACAATTCCTGGTCTTAATTCGTCCCCAATATTTGATAATTTTTTATCATAATTTATTAAAGCGTTTACAATCGTATTATCATAATTCCCAACAGATGGATGCATAGATATACCCGCATTTTTATTTATAACAATAAGATCTGAGTCTTCATGTACTATGTCTAATTTATATTCATAAGGTTTTAAAGAAGCTTTCTTTGGATCTGGTATTTCAAAAATAATATTATCACCTACAGATACTTTTTTAGACGGGTCTTTAATTACTGAATTATTTATTTTAAGCATTTCTTTT
This sequence comes from Pelagibacteraceae bacterium AG-439-F23, assembly GCA_003212415.1. Taxonomy (GTDB): domain Bacteria; phylum Pseudomonadota; class Alphaproteobacteria; order Pelagibacterales; family Pelagibacteraceae; genus Pelagibacter. Next base: position 58,289 of record QCPT01000003.1, on the reverse strand, counting down.
AAAATTAAGTTTTTAACTCTAGTTCTGCTTAATTCTTTTTTTTTATCAGTTAAAAATTGGTCTACTCTAATTTCTTTTTCAGTTTCGCCTACAATTAATTTAGTGATATTTTTCATAATTTATAATATTAATACTATATGCGCTCGTAGCTCAACTGGATAGAGCGCCAGATTTCGGCTCTGGAGGTTCAGGGTTCGACTCCTTGCGGGCGCGCCACTACTCACCAATATTAATTAACGTACCTTTTTTTCTAGCTACACTAAAAGAATAGTAAAATAATGTTATTGCCAATACTAAATAAACAGCATTTAATTTAAGTGCAGTATATAAGTTTTCTAAATTAATGGTATTATTAATAAGTATGTTTCTTGCTTCTTCAAAAATATAAACAAGTGGAAGAGAGTATGCAATTTTTTGAAAAATTTCTGGTAAAGTTTCAATTGGATAATATATGCAGCCAAAAGGAGCTAATAAAAACATTGTAGACCAAGCAATATTTTCAAAAGAAGGTCCAAATCTTAATAATCCAGAAGAGACTAATATTCCCAAAGTAATTCCAAAAATATACAAACTTAGAAAAAGAAAAAATAAATAGTATCCAAGATCTAATATTGATATTCCAAAAATTGGCGACGTTAGAATTATAGCTGGTATCAGTCCTATTAAAGCTCTTATCAAAGCCGTAAATACAAGTGATGTAATTATTTCACTAATTTTCATTGGAGCAATAAATAAGTTCGTAAAGTTTCTACTCCAAATTTCCTCTAAAAATAACATATTAAAACCAATGCTTGTTCTAAATAAAAAATCATAAAGTATTGCACATGTTAATATTACGCCAACCGCATTATTATAATAGGAGCTATGTGAGGCAAAAAAATTTGATATAAAACCCCATAAAGTAATTTGGATCGATGGCCAATAAATTAAATCTAAAATTCTTGGAAACGATCGAGTTATCAAAAAAAAATGTCTTAAAAAAAGACCATATATTCTAATTAAACTCATTCTTGCTCCTTGTAAGTTTTAAAAAAACTTCTTCCAAATTTTGTCTACCATGTTTACTGATCAACTCTTCCGGGCTTCCACTATCAATGATGATACCATCTTTCATCATTAATATTGATTTACATAATCTAGTTACTTCACTCATATTATGTGAAGCTAATAGAATTGAAATTTTCTTTTCTTTTTTGTAATCCTCTAAAAATGTTCTGACAAAGTCTCCAATCTCAGGATCTAGTGAAGCAGTAGGTTCGTCCAATAATAAAACTTTTGGCTTGTTAATTAAAGCTTTGGCTAAGCTAACTCTATTCTTTTGTCCTGATGAAAGTTCTCCTGTAATTTTATTTAATAAATCATTCAATCTTAATTTTTCTGATAGATATTCAATTCTTTTTTTTATGTCTGAAACTGAATACAATTTACCATAAACAATTAAGTTTTGCTTAACAGTTAGTTTTTTTGGAAGTTCAATATAAGGAGAAATAAAATTTATTTTTTTTAGAATTTCAATTCTATTATTTTCAATTTTTTTTCCATCTATTATTATTTCTCCATTAGAAGGTTTTAATAAACCCAACATCATTCCTATTGTTGTGGTTTTACCAGAACCGTTCGGTCCAAGTAGACCTAAAATTTCATTATCTTTAATTTTAAACGAAATTCCTTTTACAGCTTCCTTTAAACCATAATTTTTTTTTAAATTATTTACTTCAACTAAATATTGCATGATTATTTTGATGCTCTAGTTAATCTATCATTTATTGTTTCACCCAATCCTATGTTGGGAATCTTTTCAACTGCTATACTTTTAAATTTCTTTTTTTTTATTAATCTTAATGTTTTATATAAATTTTTTGCAGCTTCTTTAAGATTATTTTTTTTACTTAAATAATAGAAATTTTTTTTTGAAAATTTTCTTTTTTTTATTAACACATATGCTTCGTCCTTTTTTGGATCTTTGATATTTAGTCTTATAGGAATTCCAGGAGAATAGTGCACTTTTCCTTGACCGGGAACAATTATTTTATTTTTTTTGTATATTTTTTTATTTTTATTAATAAAAAACTTTTCTATTTTTTTTCTTTCAATTCCTCCTAGCCTTAATATTTTCGGCTTATCTACCAGATTTACTATTGTAGATTCAACGCCAATTTTTGATTGTCCTCCATCTAAAACGAATTTAATTTTTTTTCCAAATTCATCAATTACATCATTTTTTGAAACTGGACTAATTTTTTTTGATAAATTTGCACTTGGTGCAGCAAGTGGAAATTTTAAAATTTTTAATAATCTTCTTGTTAATACATGTCTTGGAAATCTTACTGCCATTGTTTTTTTTTTATTTGTTACATTATTTGAAATACAACTATTACGTTTTAATTTTAAAACAAAAGAAATTGGTCCAGGACAAAATTTTTTGTACAATTTCATAAAATTTATATCTATCAAGCAATCTTTTTTTAAATCATTTAAATTATAATAATGAACGATTAGAGGATTTTTTTTTGGTCTTTTTTTTAACTTGAAAATTTTTAAAGTTGCTTTGTCCGAATAAGCATTTGCCGCTAACCCATATACAGTTTCGGTAGGAATTCCTATACATTCATTATTATTTAAATAATTTATACACTTTTTAATATTTGAAAGTTTGTTTTTCATATAATAATACCACTTAATATATGAATGAAAAAAATTTGCTAGATGATATTACCTCTAAGTCTTTAAATGAGTTAACTGAACTAGCTAATGAAATTATTGAAAAATTAGAAAATGAAAAAGATTTGGAGAATTCGGTTAATGAATATCAGAAACTATTAAAATTAAACAATTTAATTGAAAAAAAATTTCATAAAACGAATAAAGAAATTTCAGAAGTTACGAAATCTAAAATTAAAAATATAATTTCAAAAAAAAATGAAAAAAAAATTATATAAAGTTGCAAAAGATACAAACTTATTTTTAAAAAAATATTTAAAATTACAAAAAAAAACTGATTTACTCAAAGCTATTAAATATGGATTGTTGCCAGGTGGAAAAAAAATAAGATCTAAAATATTGATCGATGTAGGAAAAATTTTTAATATTAATTATAATGTTTTAATTCAAATAGGAGCTGCTGTAGAATGTATTCATGCTTACACACTTATTCATGACGATTTACCATGTATGGATGATGATGATTTGAGAAGAGGAAAGTTAAGTACCCATAAAAAATATGGCGAGTCAACCGCCGTTTTGGCCGGCAACTCACTTCTAACTTTGGCTTTTGAAATATTATCAAATAAAAATCTTAAAATTAATGATAATAAAAAAGTTTTACTTATAAAATATATATCTAATTCTTCAGGTCACGAAGGTGTAGCGGGCGGACAATACTCAGATTTAAATTTTGAAAATAAAAAAATTTCATTTAATAAAATTAAAAACATGCAAATTAAAAAAACAGGAAAACTGTTTAGTTTTTGCTGTGTAGCACCTTTAATAATTGCTAATAAGTACAAAAAAATTAATAAGTTTAAAAAAATTGGTGAAAATATAGGTTTATTATTTCAAATTGCTGATGATTTAATTGATTATTCTGGTAGCACAAAATTGGCTGGAAAGAAAACTAGAAAAGATGAGGCAAAAGGGAAGGCAACATTAATCGGTTTACTAGGTTATAAAAATACGATTAAATATTCAAAAAAATTAAAATTAACTATTTTTAATGAAATAAATAAATACCAAAAAAGACCTAGCGATCTTGAAGAAACAATAGAATTTATTTTAAAAAGAACAAAATAAAATGACAGATTATAAAATATTAAATAATGTAAATTTTCCAGCTGACATAAAAAAATTATCAAATTTTGAATTAAAAACCTTATCTAGTGAAGTTAGACAAGAAATGATAGAAGCTGTTTCTAAAACGGGTGGTCATTTAGGCGCCGGTTTAGGAGTAGTAGAACTTACAGTTGCTCTTCATCATATTTTTAATACTCCTAACGATAAAATTATTTGGGATGTTGGGCATCAAACCTACCCACATAAAATACTTACTGGTAGAAAAAATAAAATAAAAACATTGAGACAAGGAGATGGTCTATCTGGATTTACTAAAAGATCAGAAAGCGAATTTGATCCTTTTGGTGCTGCACACAGTTCTACCTCTATTTCCGCAGCTTTAGGAATTGCTACAGCGAATAAACTTTCAAATAAAAACGATGAAGTTGTAGCAGTGATTGGAGATGGTGCAATTAGTGCTGGTATGGCATATGAAGCAATGAATAATGCTGGCGATACTAAAACAAAAATGATTGTTATTTTAAACGACAATAATATGTCAATTGCAAAGCCAGTTGGAGCAATGAAATCATATTTAGCAAAAATTTTTTCAGGCAAGATTTACTTTAATTTAAGAGAAACTTTCAAATTAATTATTTCATCATTTTCTAAAAGATTTAGTAAAAAAGCTGGACAAGCAGAAGATTTTTTAAGATCAATGGTAACCGGTGGAACTTTGTTTAGTTCGTTGGGATTTTATTATATTGGTCCTATAGATGGACATGATTTAGATGTTCTTTTACCAATTCTTAAAAATGCTAGAGACTCAAAGCACAATGGGCCAATCCTTATTCATTTAAAAACACAAAAAGGAAAAGGTTATAAGTTTGCTGAAAAATCTGATGATAACTATCATGGTGTTTCCAAGTTTAATGTTCAGACAGGTATTCAAGAAAAATCTAAATCTAACATCCCAGCTTATACAAAAGTTTTTGCTGATACTTTGGTTAAGCATGCTGAAAAAGACAGCAAGATATTAGGAATTACTGCTGCTATGCCATCTGGAACAGGAATGGATATTTTTTCAAAAAAATTTCCTAATCGAATGTTTGATGTTGGCATAGCAGAGCAGCATGCAGTTACATTTGCCGCAGGCTTAGCCACTGAGGGTTTTAAACCTTATGCAGCTATATATTCCACTTTTTTGCAAAGAGCGTATGATCAGGTAGTTCATGATGTTGCTATTCAAAGCTTACCAGTAAGATTTGCAATTGATAGAGCTGGCCTGGTTGGTGCTGACGGCCCTACTCATGCAGGATCTTTTGATATAACTTACCTATCAACTTTACCAAATTTTGTAGTAATGGCTGCAAGTGACGAAGCAGAACTTGTCAAAATGATTAATACTTCAGTTGATATAAATGACAGACCAAGTGCATTTAGATACCCAAGAGGAGTTGGCATAGGAATAGACATGCCCGATATTTCTGAAAAGTTGATAATAGGAAAAGGTAGAATTATTAAAGAAGGAAAAAAAGTAGCGATATTAAATTTTGGCACAAGATTAAAAGAATGCTTGATAGCAGAAGAAAATCTTAAGAAAAAAGGAATTGATTTAACAGTTGTTGACGCAAGGTTTGCTAAACCTTTAGATGAAAATTTGATCTGGCAACTAGCTACAAATCATGAAGTTATAATAACAATTGAAGAAGGATCAATCGGAGGTTTTGGTTCTCATGTAAATTTCTTTTTAAATGAAAAAAAATTACTTGATGAAAATTTAAAATTTAGAGCAATGATTCTGCCAGATAAATTTATAGATCATAACAAGCCAGAAGAAATGTATAAAGATGCTGGATTAGATGCTAAATCTATAGAACTAAAAATTATAGAGTCTTTAAATTCAAAAGTTTTAATAAAAAAAATTAATTAATTACCGCATTGAGCTTTATTTAAAAGGTAGTGGTCTAAAATTACACAATGCATCATTGCTTCACCTATTGGAACTGCCCTGATGCCAACACAAGGATCATGCCTACCTTTAACTGATATTGATGTGTTTTTTCCAAATTTATCGATAGTTTTTCTTTGGGTTAGAATTGAAGAAGTTGGTTTAACTGCAAAAGAAACTATTATTTCTTGACCGCTAGAAATTCCACCTAAAATACCTCCTGCATTATTTGAGTAAAATTTTGTTTTTTTTCCTTTTTTAGACATTTCATCTGAATTTTGTTCACCAGTTAATTGAGCCGAGTTCATACCAGAACCGATGTTAACTCCTTTTACTGCATTAATACTCATCATTGCAGCTGCTAAATCCATATCAAGTTTCGAATATATTGGAGCACCTAGACCAACAGGCACTCCTCTGGCCCTAACTTCTATTATAGCTCCACATGAAGAACCTGCTTTTCTAATTCCTAGTAAGTATTTTTCCCATAACTTTAATACAGATTTATCTGGACAAAAAAGCGGATTTTTTAAAATATCTTTATCTCTCCAATTATTTAAGTCGCATCCTAAAATTCCTAATCTAGTTACAGCACCTACAATATTGAATTTTTTCCCCAGTTTTGCTTGTAAAACTTTTTTTGCTATTGCTCCTGCGGCTACTCTTGCTGCAGTTTCTCTTGCTGATTGTCTACCGCCACCCCTGTAATCTCTAATTCCATATTTTTTAAAATATGTATAATCGGCATGACCAGGTCTAAACTTGTTTTTTATGTTTCCATAATCTTTTGACCTCATATCTTTATTATAAATAATCATAGATATAGGAGTTCCAGTTGATTTACCTTCGAATACTCCTGACAAAATTTCTACTTTATCATCCTCTTTTCTTTGAGTAGTAAATTTAGATTGGCCTGGTTTTCTTTTATTTAATTCTTTTTGAATTTCATCTAATTTAATTTGAATATTTGGTGGACAACCGTCAACAATACAACCAATTGCTGGGCCATGAGATTCCCCCCAAGTTGTGAAACGAAATATCTTTCCAAAAGTATTAAATGACATTATTTTATTATATAAATTATTTTGTTTAAATTATGAATCAAAAAAACACATTGGGACTGAATAAATCCTTTAAAGATGAAGATAATCCAATTTCACTTTTTAAAATTTGGTTTGAAGAAGCAAAAAAATCCGAATTAAATGATCCTAATGCTTTGTACTTGGGAACTAGTGATAATAGAGGAAAACCCTCTGTTCGCACAGTATTATTGAAAGACTTTGATAACAATGGATTTGTTTTTTATACCAATTTAAATAGCGTAAAGAGTAGCGCGATAAAAGATAATCCTGTAGTTTCAATGTGTTTTCATTGGAAAAGTTTATTAAGACAAGTAATAATAATTGGTACTGTCAGCAATGTTAGCGATCAAGAAGCAGATGAATATTACAATTCTAGATCTTATGAAAGTAGAATTGGTGCATGGGCATCTAATCAAAGTTCAATTTTAAATAATCGAGAAGAATTAAATAAAAAAATTGAACAATTTAAATCTAAATTTCCTGATTATGATAAAGTTCCAAGACCTAGTCATTGGTCGGGTTGGAGAGTTAATCCAAGCGAAATAGAATTTTGGTTAGATGGAAAAAATAGAATTCATGAAAGACTTAAATATACTAAAGCTAATGAAATTTGGGAGAAAGTTTTATTAAGTCCTTAAAAATTTCTTTCAATACTAAATTTAGTTAGATTTTTTAATATTTTTTTTTCTTCAGATTCTTCAAAAACACTCAAAGCGTTAGATGCCAGATTTATAAAATGATCAGCTTTTTTATAACAGTCTCTAATTATATTATTTTTTTTTATTAAATTTAAAACATAATTCAATTCTTTATTTTCTCTTTGATCTTTTTGAAATAAATTTTTTAATATTATTTTTTCCGAATTTGGAATTTTTTGGTATAATAATATCATTGGAAGTGTAACTTTACCTTCAAAAAAATCATTGCCAGTTTCTTTACCAAAAGATTTTATGTCAGAGTTGTAGTCCAAAGCGTCATCTGCTATCTGAAAAGTTATTCCAATATTTTTTCCATAAATTTCTAATGCTTCTTTGTATTTCGCTTCTTTTTCTCCTAAAATTGCGCCTACTTTAGTTGCCGCAGAGAATAATGCTGCAGTTTTTGAGGAAGTAATTTTAAAATAAGTTTCTTCTAAAATATCTATTTCACCTTTATGCTGCAGTTGTAGAACTTCTCCTTGTGCAATTTCTGTTGATGTTGATGATAATAATTTTAAGATTTCAAGATTTCCGTCTTCAACCATCATTTCAAAACATCTGCTTAATAAGTAATCACCGACTAGAATAGAAGATTGATTGCCCCAAATGCTATTTAATGTTTTTTTTCCTCTTCTAATTTTAGAACTATCAATTACATCATCATGCATTAAGGTTGCAGCATGTATTAATTCTACACAAGCTGCTAAGTTAATATCTCTTCCTCCCTTGCTATACCCGGCAAGTTTTGCGCTTCCCAATGTTAGAAGAGCTCTTAATTTTTTACCACCAGTTCCAAGGTGGTATTCGGTCATTTTATGCATGAGATCTATATTGCTTGATAATTTTGAAACTATTTTTTCATCTACTAAGACCAATTTCTCTTCAACCGAGTTTCTTAAGTCTAAATATGAATTATTTATCTGTTTTTTTAGCTGGATAACCGATCCCATATTTTGAAAATATTATATTAAATTTATTATTATACTTATCAATTGACGCACCTTATTCTTCAACTATAAGTAGGCTTTATTAATAATTAAAAATTTTATAAGCATTAAATATGTTTTCTATTTTCAAAAAAAAAAAAATTATAAGTCATCTCAGACTAACAGGAGTCATTGGAAATATTGGAAAATTCAGACAAGGAATTGAGTACTCTGGCCAAGAAGATATAATAAAAAAAGCTTTTTCAGTAAAAAAAGCTTTAGCGGTAGCAATAACAATTAATTCTCCCGGAGGATCACCCGTACAATCACATTTAATATATAAATTTATTAGAGAGCAGGCAAAAAAAAATAGAAAAAAAGTAATTATTTTTACAGAGGATGTGGCCGCTTCAGGCGGATATTTAATAGCTTGTTCAGGTGACGAAATTTATGCTAATTCAAGTTCAATAATTGGATCAATTGGGGTTATTTCAGCATCATTTGGTTTTAAAAATTTAATTGAAAAAATAGGTGTGCAAAGAAGAGTTTATACTGCTGGAAAAAATAAAAGCACCTTAGATCCCTTTTTAGACGAAAAAGAAGAAGATATTAATAGATTAAAAAATATTCAATTAGAGCTTCATCAAGACTTTATAAATGTAGTCGAAGAAAGCAGAGGATCAAAACTAAATAAAAATAGTGGCATCGAATTATTTTCAGGAGAGTTTTGGACAGGTAAAAAGGCTAAAGATTTGGGATTAATTGATGGACTTGGAAATGCGGATCAAATATTAAGAGAAAAATTTGGCGATGAAGTTGAAATTAAAAAATTTGACAAACCTAAAGGATGGTTAGCTAAAAAATTTTCTTCATCTCAAGATCATGCTGATAAGTTAATAAGTATTTTAGAAGAAAGATCGATCTGGCAGAGATATGGTCTCTAAAAAAAAAAAATCAAATAAAGAACCATTAACATTTCAAGAAACAATACTTGCTCTTCAAAAGTATTGGTCTAAACAAGGATGCGTTATACTTCAACCTTACGATTTGGAAGTTGGAGCTGGAACTTTTCATCCGGCAACAACTTTAAGGTCACTAGGAGCAAAACCATGGAAGACTGCTTATGTTCAGCCATCTAGAAGGCCAACAGATGGACGTTATGCCGACAATCCAAATAGATTGCAGCATTATTATCAATTTCAAGTTTTAATAAAACCATCGCCCAGCAATATAAAAAAATTATTTTTAAATAGTATTTCCGCAATAGGTATTAATTATAATGAGCATGATATTAGATTTATTGAAGATGATTGGGAGAGCCCAACACTTGGTGCTGCAGGACTAGGATGGGAAGTTTGGTGTAATGGAATGGAGATTACGCAGTTTACATATTTTCAACAAATGGCAGGAATAGAATGTAAGCCTATTTCGGTTGAAATTACTTATGGACTAGAAAGACTCTGCATGTTTATTCAAAATAAAAAAAATGTTTTTGATTTAATTTGGAACAATGATGGAATTTCCTATAAAGATGTTTTTTATCAATCTGAAAAAGAGTTTTCCGCATATAATTTTGAATATGCAAATACGGATAATTTATTTAAAATTTTCGATATGATTGAGCAGGAAGCTAAATCTTTAATTGAAAAGAAAATTTCTTTACCTGCTTATGATCAATGTTTAAAAGCAAGCCATATATTCAACATACTGGATGCAAGAGGAGTAATTAGTGTTGCCCAAAGAGCTGAGTATATCTCAAAAATTAGAGAATTAACAAAAGCAATAGGAAAACTTTGGCTTGAAAGTCAAAATTAAAATGTCAGAATTTTTTTTAGAATTATTTAGTGAAGAGATTCCTTCAAAACTTCAAGTTAATGCCCGAAAAAGATTATTAGAAAAGTTAAAAAATTTTTTTCAAGAAAATGAAATTTCTATTAAAGGAAATTTGAATGTTTTCTCAACACCCAATAGACTAATTGTTTATATAGATAAAATTACAAAAAAAATATCCAAGAAATCTCAAGAGATAAGAGGTCCAAATATAAATGCATCAGATAAAGCATTGGAAGGATTTGTGAGATCAAATAACACAACAAAATCAAAAGTTTTTAAAAAAAAGACAAATAAAGGAGAGTTTTATTTTTTTAAAATACCATCTCAAAAGATAAACACATCTGACTTATTAAAGGAAAATATTCCAAACATTTTATCTAAGATTTCATGGAATAAATCCATGAAATGGAATGATTATAATTTATATTGGGGAAGACCTTTAAAATCAATTTTATGTGTTTTTGATGGAAAAAAACTAGATTTTAATTTTTATCATTTAAAAAGCTCAAATACCACTTTTATTGATAAAGAAACAGAGGAAAAAACAAAAAGTTTTAGTAATTTTAAATCTTACAATTCTTATTTTAAATCTCTAGGAATTTTAATAGATCAAGAAAAAAGAAAATCTTTTATTTCAAATGAGTTAATAAAATTATCAAACAAAAAAAAACTTAAAGTCAAATTAAAAAAAGAAATATTAGAAGAAGTAACAAACATAGTGGAGAAACCTAAAATTTTACTTTGCGAATTTGATGAAAAATATTTAATTATCCCAAGAGAAATATTAATAATAACTATGCAAAATCACCAAAAATATTTTCCTACATTTGATAAGAAAGAAAATTTAACAAACAATTTTTTTGTCGTGGCAGACACAATAGACCCAAAAGGATTTGTAAAATTAGGAAATGAAAGGGTAGTTGAAGCCAGATTAAGTGATGCAGAATTTTTTTGGAAAAGAAATAAGTCCCAAAATTTAGTTAAACAAGTTTCAAAATTAAAAAATATTAATTATTTTAAAGGGTTGGGCTCATACTTTGATAAAGTTCAGAGAATAAGAAAACTGTGTGGCTTAATTTCAGATGAAATGTTAATTAGTAAAGAAAAAATAGAAATAGCATCATCAATTTGTAAAGTAGATCTTATGTCTGATTTAGTTGGAGAATTCCCAGAGCTCCAAGGCATTTTGGGTGGTTATTTTGCTGAAGCACAAGGTTTTGACAAAGAAATAAGCAATGCTGTATCAGAACATTATTTTCCAATTGGCATGGATAGCATTACACCTAAGAAACCTTACAGTGTAGCACTATCTATAAGTGATAAACTAGATTCATTAGTGGGATTTTTTGGAATTAAATTAAAACCCACAAGTTCAAAGGACCCATATGCCTTAAGAAGAATGGCAATCAGTTTGGTTAGGTTAATCATTGAGAATAACAAAAGCTTTAAACTTAGAGATTTAATTAATTATTCATGCATGCTTTATAAAGAACAAGGTACAGAGTTTGATACAAAGTTATTACAAAAAGATTTAAGTGAATTTATTTTAGAAAGACTAAAAAATTATTTAAAAGAAAAACAAATTAGAAACGACATAATTGAAAGCTCAACAAATATTTCTAATATAGATGAAATATTAAAAGTTTTTAAGAAATCTTTAGCTTTAAATAAAAATATTAAAAAAGATTTTGGCCAAGATGTTATTTCCATATATAAAAGATCTTCAAATATTTTATTTAGTGAAAAACAAAACTCACCAGATATTATTGGTTCAGCAGATCCTGGTCTTTTTAAAAATGATTTTGAAAAAAATCTTTATAAAAGAATTCACGATATAAGAAAGTATTTTTCAAGTATAGGAAAATCTGAAAATTATGAAGAAAGTTTGAAAGAATTATCATTAGCAAAAAATGAAGTTAACGAATTTTTTGATAATGTAGTTGTAAATGATGTTGATCCTGTAATTAAAAAAAACAGACTAGAACTTTTAAAAATGTTATGTAAAAGCTTCGAAAACTATTTTAATTTTTCAAAAATAGAAGCTTAAATGAAAAAACTTGTTTTTAACTTTAAATCTAAAGATTCTGCAAAATTAATAAATTCCAAAAATATATTAGGAGGGAAAGGTTCTAATTTAGCAGAAATGTGCAAACTTGGTTTGCCTGTTCCACCAGGTTTTACGATTTCAACTGAAGTATGTGAATTATTTTATAAAAGCAATAAAAAATTAAATTTAAAAATTATTAAAGAGATAAATAAAGAATTAAAAAATATTGAAAAAAGCTCAGAAAAAAAATTTGGTGATTTAAAAAATCCTTTATTAGTTTCAGTAAGATCTGGAGCAAGAGTTTCAATGCCCGGAATGATGGATACTATCTTAAATCTTGGTCTTAACGACAAAACAGTACTAGCTCTTGCTAAAAAAACATCAAATATGATATTTGCAAAAGATAGCTACAGGAGATTTATTCAAATGTACTCAAATGTTGTTTTAGGTATAGAAAATTATAATTTTGAGGAATTAATTGAAAATTATAAATTAACCAAAGGTGTTTTGCTGGATACTGATCTTGATGATAAAGATTGGGATGGTTTAATTAAGGATTTTAAAAATATTGTTAAAGAAAAAACAAAAAAAGATTTTCCACAGGATGTAAATCAACAACTTGTAGGCGCGATTAGCGCAGTGTTTTTATCATGGGAAAGTCATAGATCAAAAATTTATAGAAAACTAAATCAAATTCCATCAAACTGGGGCACAGCAGTAAATGTCCAGTCAATGGTGTTTGGAAATATGGGAGATAATTGCGCAACTGGTGTAGTTTTTACAAGAAACCCATCAGATGGAAGCAATGAAATATATGGTGAATACTTGATTAATGCTCAAGGAGAAGATGTCGTTGCCGGTACAAGAACTCCACAGCACATAACCAAAAAAGCTAGAATAAAATCAAAGGAAAAATTTCATTCAATGGAAGAGTCTATGCCTTTAATTTACAGACAGCTAAAAAAAATATTATTGAAATTAGAGAAACATTATAAAGATATGCAAGACGTTGAATTTACAGTAGAGAATAAAAAACTATGGATGTTGCAAACAAGATCAGGAAAAAGAACAGCAAAATCTGCAGTAAAAATAGCAACAGATATGGTTAAAGAAAAATTAATTTCAAAAAAAGATGCAGTTTTAAGAATTGAACCAAATTCTCTAGACACTTTGCTTCACCCAACTCTAGATGAAAAAAGTAAAATAGAAGTAATTGCAAAAGGATTGCCAGCATCTCCAGGTGCAGCGAGCGGAAAAGTTGTTTTTTCTTCAGATGAAGCTGAAAGAATTAATGAAATGAGGCAAAATACAATATTAGTTAGAATTGAAACATCCCCTGAAGATATTCATGGTATGCATGCTGCTAGAGGAATATTGACTGCCAGAGGAGGAATGACAAGTCACGCTGCAGTAGTTGCAAGAGGAATGGGTCGCCCATGCGTTTCAGGTTCAAGCGAAATAGAAATTGATTATGAAAAAAATTTATTTAAGACAAACGGCCATGAAATTAAAGAAGGAGATTTAATAACCATTGACGGTTCAACAGGTAGAATTATTTTAGGAGAAGTAAAAACAGTTAAACCTGACATTTCAAGTGATTTTTCCAAATTAATGAGTTGGGCAGATAATTTTAGAAAATTAAAAGTCAGAACAAATTCTGAAACGCCTTTAGATAGCAAAATAGCCAGAGATTTTGGAGCCGAAGGAATTGGTTTATGCAGAACTGAACATATGTTCTTTGACGAAGAAAGGATTTTATCTGTTAGAGAAATGATACTTTCAAAATCAAAAGAAGATCGAGCAAGTGCTTTAAGCAAATTACTACCGTATCAAAAAAAAGATTTTATCGAAATATTTAAAATTATGAATGGACTTCCGGTTACTGTTAGACTTTTAGATCCTCCTTTGCATGAATTTTTACCTAAAAGTGCTAAAGAGATTTCTGATGTTTCAAAATCTTTAAATGTATCAATTAATGAAGTCGAAGCAAGAATTGATGAACTGCAAGAACAAAATCCGATGTTAGGCCATAGAGGCTGTAGATTAGGTATTTCTTTTCCTGAAATTTATGAAATGCAAACAAGAGCTATATTTGAGGCATTAGTAGAATGCAAAAAAAGAAAAATAAAATCAACCATGCCTGAGATAATGATTCCGCTTGTATCAACCGAGATTGAAATAAAAATAATGAAAGACTTAGTAATAAAAGTTGCAAGAGCAGTACAAAATGAAAATAAAATTAAAATTAAATTTCTAGTTGGTACCATGATAGAACTTCCTAGGGCAGCAATTAAAGCAAATGATATAGCAAAGCATGCCGAATTTTTTAGCTTTGGAACTAACGATCTGACACAAACTACATTTGGAATTAGCAGAGATGATAGTGGTAAGTTTTTAAATGATTATATAGAAAATAAAATTTTTGATGTCGACCCATTTATCTCTATTGATGATGGGGTTAGTGATTTAATTGAAATAGCATCAACTAAAGGAAAAAAACAAAACAAAAAAATCAAACTTGGAATTTGTGGAGAACACGGGGGAGATCCAAAAAGTATAGAATTTTGTTCTAAAGTCGGTTTAGATTATGTTTCTTGCTCTCCTTATAGAGTGCCCATTGCTAGATTGGCTGCGGCACAGGCTCAATTAAAAAAATAGAGAGCAATTAAATCTCCAACTTTAAATCTAATGAATTAATATTGTGTGTTAATGCACCAATAGATATTCTGTTTACACCAGTTTCAGCAATTTTTTTTACATTTTTTAAAGTAACTCCACCTGAAGCTTCAGTTTCGTAGAACTTTTTTGCTAGTTTAACGGCTGCTTCAAGATTTTTTGGACTCATATTGTCAAATAAAATTCTGTCAAATTTTAAACCTTTAATTTTTTTAAATTGCTTTAAATTATCAACCTCAACAGTAATCTTTCTTCCTTTTTTTGATCTAATTGCTTTTTTGACAATCTCTTCAAATTTTTTTGATGAAGCAATGTGATTATCTTTAATTAGAAATTCATCACTTAAATTAAATCTATGATTTATTCCCCCGCCTAATTTCACTGCATATTTTTGAATTACTCTTAGATTTGGAATAGTTTTTCTTGTACAACAAATTTTTGTTTTTTTTCCAACTTTTTTTACAAATTCATTTGTTTTTGTTGCAATTCCTGAAATATGAGAAAGAAAATTAAGTGCCACTCTTTCACCTATTAGAATATTCTTAATTTTACCCTCTATTATTGCAACTACTGAACCTTTGTATACTAAAGATCCTTCTTTCTTTTTTGCAATAAATTTAATTCTTTTATCCAATAAATTAAAAGTTTGTTTAGCAAAAGATAAGCCTCCTATTATTCCTCTTTGGTTACTTATTAATTTAAATTTTTTAGAAGAATTATTATCTAATAAATTTGATGTTATATCGCCTGATGGAAAAAGATCTTCATTTAATGCTAATTTACATAAACCTTTAACAAAATTTTTACTTAATTTGATTTTTGACACAGATTTTATCTGCCTATCTCTGCCATTCTCTCTACAGATTTTCTAGCTTTTTCTATTGTTTCTTTATCCATTATTAATTCATTTGTTTCATTCTCTAAACAGTCTAATATTTTTGGTAGTGTAATTTTTTTCATGTGAGGACACAAATTACATGGACGAATAAATTCTACATGTGGATTATCAATTTGAACGTTGTCGCTCATTGAACATTCTGTTACCATCATTACTTTTTTTGGTTGATTATCTCTTACATATTTAATCATCCCACTTGTCGAACCTGCAAAATCGCTAGCCTTTATAACATCTGGCGGACATTCAGGGTGAGCGATTATCTTTATACCTGGATTATTTTTTCTAATTTCATTAATTTCTTCATCTTTAAATTGCTCGTGAACTTCACATGTTCCTTTCCACGAAATAATTTCCACATCTGTTTGTGATGCTACATATTTTGCTAAAAAATCATCAGGCAAAAATATAACTTTTTTTACACCTAGAGATTTTACAATTTTTACTGCATTAGCTGATGTACAGCATACATCTGTTTCCGCTTTTACATCTGCAGATGTATTAACATAAGAAACCACAGGAACTCCTGGATATTTCTTTTTTAAATTTCTTACATCTTCCCCTGTAATTGATGCTGATAAAGAACAGCCAGCATTCATGTCAGGTAGTAAAACTTTTTTTTCAGGACTCATAAGTTTTGCTGTTTCTGCCATAAAATGTACTCCACACATAACAATTATATCGGCCTTAGTTTTTGCAGCCTCAACTGCTAAAGCCAGAGAGTCCGCTGAAAAATCTGAAATGCCATGATATATTTCAGGAGTTTGATAATTGTGAGCAAGAATTACTGCATTCTTTTCTTTTTTTAATTTATTTATTTTATAAATGTAAGGAGCATGAGTTGACCATTCAATTTCAGGAATAGTTCTAGAGACTTTTTGATAAATTGGATCAGTAATTCTTTTTACTTCAGCATTAAATTCCATAATAAAACTTATCAATTTGAATTAGACTTGTCATTCATTTAATCTGACGCATAAATGTCGATCATTCAGAAAAATCTATCAAACAATGCTTTACATTTACTGGAAAATTTTTAAGAATATTTAAATTTAATTAGTTTTATTAGAAAATTTCACCAAACAGTGCAATATATCAGGTTTAAATTTTCTTATAAATGGATATCTCAAACTATAATATTTCTTGTGCCATGTGCAACTTTCCCAAAAGATTCTTTCAGAATCATTAAATGGGTACTCGTTAAAGTATATTTCTTCACCTCCCACTAATTTTTTATAATCTCTATTGCAGCAATACAGGATGGCGTGATTATTTTTAATTATTTTAAAGTAATCAGCTATCTCACTTTTTCTCATCTCTTGAAATGAAGCTATGTTAACAAACAAATCTATTTTTTTATTTAATAAAAAGTTTTTAAAATTAGAAGGAATTAAGTTTAGTTTGTTATTATCTTCTTGGTCAACGTTTTCAATTAAAGCAACTTCTTTTTTAATTTTCAAATTAGTTTTATTTAAAATTACCAAATCATGCATTAGAACTTCTGAAAGATTAATGGAATATATTTTTGCTTCTGGAAACATCAAATGAGAAGACAATACTCCATTTAACTTGCCATCTCCAATTATACAAATTGATTTGGGTTCGATATATTTACTTATACTATTGAATGTAAAAATATGCCTGATAGTATCAGCATCTATAATTCTATTCATTTCATCAAAAATTATTTTGTGTTTTTTGTATAATTTAGTTTTAAAAATCTTATTTCCAAAAACCATTCTTCTTAAGAAAAAATATAAATATTCTTTGTACGATTTTTCCTCATATGATCCAAAATGATAATTTTTACTGATATCTAAAATATCATCAATATTTTCTGAGTGATTAAGCCAATGAGATGATTTATTTTTATTACTTTCAAATATATTTTTTTTTAATTTTTCTAATATTTTTTTTAATTCATATTCATTCATAAAATAGTTTATATTGCCAGGTGCCCGAACTTTATACCATTATTCAAAAATATTTGAATTGAGAAGTGAAAATACTGAATTAAAACATTTGAAAGAGTCTATTATTACAGCATATATTAAAGCTAGAGATTATTAAAATCCCGTATAAAGCCCTTATAGAATTTATTAACGATAATATTTAAAGGATTATTTTTAGCTTTTTAAGGGGCGTTCTGTTTCCCCCTATAATTTAAATACTAACAGAAAATAAAGACTTTTTGAAACACTTCAATGTATTCTTCAATGTAAGTTTAGCATTTTTGACATGAACCTTGTTTTTCGACTTCATTGTAAATACTCAAATATCGTGGATGGTAGTATTCGTAGATATATTCAATCTAAAACATAATCTTACCATATTTAAATATTATACATTTAATTGTTAATCTTATTAAAAAATAAAAAACTCACTTACATTTATGGAAAAATATAATCTGCCGAAAGGTTGGAAATACGAAGTATTTGATAAAAATGAAAATCCAATAGCAAAATACTATTCAGCACTAACTGATTATGGGGAAATGATTAAATACTCAGATATAATACATCCCAAGAATAGTAATATGTTTGCAGAATTTGATGACTACGTAAATATTAAAAAAGAAGACTTAAAGGGAATTACTTTTGAACAACTATTGTTCTATTTAAAAAATATAGAACCAAAAGAAAAACAATCAAAGAAAGATTATTTAATTGAATTGTTAAAAAAAAAGCAAATAAAATATGACGAAGGACTTTGGGATGAGGCAGTTTAATATATTGGATTATAATCTTTAGAAAAGCACATATTTAAAATTTTTAAAGTATAAGAATTTTTGCTATGTTTAGCGATGGTAAAAAAATCTTTCAAAACAGAATTTTCAGGAAGAAGAAGAACTGTAACAAGAAAGTCTGGTTTTAATGTAAATTACCAATTTCATGGCACTAAATTAAAATTTGACAAAGGTTATGGTGTAGAAATTAAGAAAAAACAGTCACTAAATATAAAATTTGAAATTGAAAATAATCAAAACAATTGGATTTGTTATGGTTTGTATTTTAATCCATCTAAACCAATTGAGATAGAAGTTAACAATAAAGATTTTTCAAAAAAAACATTAAATTATTATGGACCAGATTGTTGGTCTAAAATTGGATCTATTTGGCAATCTGATCAAAGTCATTTGATAGAGGTAATATTTAAAACAGAGACAAGTAATACAATTTATTTTTATGACTATGATTGCGGTTTGGTAAACTACAAATATCTTAATGTAAATCACGAACTTTGGTTAAAAAGATCTGAAGATTTAGAAATCAGAAAACAAATTTTTAATAAAATAAATTCAAATTTACATATATTTTCACCTGAAATAAATTTTATCTCAACAAAAGGTAAAATTACTTTTAATAAAAAATTAGATAATAAATTTTCAAAAACTATTTCTTTAAAAAATTGCAATAGGTGTAATAGGTTTTTACCCGTAAATTTGGAACAATATGAAAGAAAACAACTGGCATATTCAAATCATTGTGGAGAGTCAAAAGATCAGTGTACTCATTCTTCTTTTGGAGTCATTCAAGAATTAGAAAGTGGCAAAACTAGACAATTGAAATATGGTTTTCAATTAGAATGCAGAGTCTGTAAAAGATTTGAAGTTAATACAGCATTAAATCCTTTAAGAACTAGTTCACAACTTAAAGAAGATAGTCAAAGAAGAAGAAATTTTGAGTTATTACTTACACACCTATATAAAATTTCTCCAAGTCTCTCTTATAGACATAAAACTGGCAAAGAACTAACTGAAGATATTTTTAAAAAATTTGAAGGTAAATGTTTTAAATGTAAAACAATTTTATCCTTAACCAATAAAAAAAATAAAATGCATTTAGATCACACACGACCTCTTGCATACTTATGGCAAGTTGATGGAACAGCAACAGCACTATGTGGAAATTGTAATTCGCAAAAAAGTGCTAAGTTTCCAAAAGATTTTTACACATCAAATGAAATTAAAAAACTCTCTAAAATCACAGGTCTAACTGAGGATGAACTAAACAATCCTTCACCTAATGAAAAAGCACTAGAAAAATTAATTGAATCTGAAAATTGGTTCTTTAAAGAATTTTTGATTAAACAAGAACTTATAAAGCAGAAAGATGGTAAAAATTCTGCAGAATTAATTTGCGTTGCACTAGATAAAGTTGTTCAAGCATCTAGTAAGAAAAATACATATTCTTTTCATGAAAAATTTAAAGAAAATTTTTATTAAGATTTAAGAACTAAATATTGATGTTCTTTAGTTCCACCTTTGTCTCTAATTCCATGTTTTTCACAATGCTCAACTGTTTCATTAAATAAATCTGAAACTTTCAAATACTTTTCAGCAATCGGTAGTAATATCTTTCCCATATCTAACTTATCACTCAAACCTAAGTGTAAAACCATATATGAGTTCTTCTTTAAAACTCTGGCAGATTCTTTAAAAATATTATCATAAACATTGAAGTTTTTTTTTTGTTTTTTTTCTAAATAATTAAAACTTTCTTTATCAAAATTTTCTATACCCCAACCACCAAACCAATATCTAATCCAATTATTAATATAAAATTTAGTACTAAATGCAAAAGGTGGGGATGTTAAAATAAGATCTACCGAACTACTTTTTATATTCCATTTCTTTAAAATATCTTGAATAAAACATTTTCCACTAGTAATTTTTAAATCAGTTTTATGACTTAAAGATAAGTCTATTTTTCTTTTCAACTTATCTATTACGTTTTTATATTGGAATTCTCCAGTTGGCGCATAAGGAGTTAGTGGGTGACTTCTTCTACTTAAAGCATAAGGTCTATTCCCATGCAATATATGCAACATACAAGAAAACACTAAGCACCAATCTGCAGATTTAATATCAAAATTTTTTATAAAAAAATCTCTTAATGATAAAATTTCCTTAAAAGTTTTAGGATGATAGTATTCTTTTAAAGTTTTGTTAAATTTAACATCTTTAGAATCTTTTAAAGTTTTTTCTGAAATCTTAGATTTATCAATATAATTTTGTGCTTCATTTAAAATCTTTAATATATTTTTTGAATTATAATTATTAATTTTGGCATGACTGATTGCTACTGCAATTTTACTTATATCAAAACCTAGAGAGTTTCTATTTTGCAAAGATGCTTCAAACATTGTTGTTCCTGAACCTGCAAATGGATCTAGCACAAGTTGGTTTTTATTAGAAAAAACATTTATTAAATGATGTACAAGTGATGGTTTCATCTTACCCTGATAAGAACAAAGTGAATGTAAACCATTTCCCCAATTTCTTTTTGAATAAGGAGGTTTACGGTGTGGTAGAGTAATCTTAAAATTTTTCCAATTTTTTTCTTTATCCATTTTTTTTGAATACCAATAATCTTTGAGTTAATTTAACCTTTGAATGAGAAAGTCTGTCTCTTAAGATAATATTATCAATTAATTTAAGATTTAAATTAGAACATATTTTAATCAATACTTCATCAGTTTGAACATGAATTTTGTTATAAATACTATCTCCTATATCAATACAAATTATACCATTGTTTTTAATTTGTTTCTTTAATCCTTTTAAAACTATTTTCATGTCATAAAAATAGTCTGAAACCATTTTTGGAATTCTTTTATCATAAGAATTTTTTTTTAATTTTTCGTAAAGAGATTTAACTTCATTAATTATTTCTTTTTTTATATTTGCAGATACATCATTTATTCCTGCCGTAATTGTTTCATTTCTAAAATCTCTTAGAGAAACCTCTTTATTAATTTTTTGCATGTACCATAATTCTAGTTTTGTATTCCTAAAATAATTTGTTCCATTCAAGTATGGGGGACTTGTAATAACACCATCTAATTTATGACTTTTTATATTGATTAAGTCTTTAGAATTTTTACATATCAGTTTTGGAGTAACTTTTGGTTTATTTGTTTTCTCTAAATCTGTCTTAATTAGATCTAATTTATTAGATATTAAATTAATAATATTTGGTATTTTTTCTTTCTCTAAATCTTTTTTAGTTTTAAATCTTACATCACCTGCTCTTTTCAATAAAGATGCCTTTAATAAACAAGAATATGTTGCAACATCAAAAAGAGATTTAACTAATTCATTTTTAATTGTATTTGAAAACGATTTTATTTTTAAGATTCTTAAATAATTAGATTGTTCAAAAAAAATACTTTTATTAAATAAATGTTTGTAACTTTGATCTAATTGAAAATTTTTTTGCTCTGAATTAATCTGATTTAAGTTGCTCTGAATTAAATTAATTTTTTGAATTATCTTTTTTTTTGATATGCGATCTAGTTTTAAAATATTTGATTTTGTTGATACCAAGTGTTGTAGTATAGGATTAATTTCACAATAGTATGATTTAACTCCTTTTATAGTTAAATAAACTGGTGTTGTGCCAATACCTGAAAATGGATCTAATATTTTTTTTCCATTTGATAAATATTTATCAAAAACTGAACTTACAAAAGATGATGAAAAACCCTCTAGATATGGATACCAGTCATGAAAAACTTCACCTTTTCCACCAGTATGTGTTGCACTTATTCCAAAATAACTTTTTTCCTCAAATAAACTTTGTTGTTTAAGAATCATGATTAATAAAACAAGTTTATATTATTTAATATATATGTAACACTTGCAAATGCGCGTATAACGGTCAAAAATTGTTTTCTGACTTCATTGTAACTTCAATGTAAACTTCAATGTAAATTCTTTTTGGAAAATGACTGGGGACAATGGAAACCTTTGGAAAGGGGCGTTCTGTTGCCAGGTGCCCCAAACCCCGTAACTTAATTAATAAATTAATTAAGCTGCAAGTGCATAACTTTCGTTAGCATTTATAAATTTGCCCATCACGGCGGAACAATACCGAACGAAAGAATAACTTTTAGACATCCGTCGATCCTAATTCACCCCCATAAGTTGAAAATGGTGGAGGTGGTGGGTACTGCCCCCACGTCCGTAATGGTTATTACGAAATTCGTTTATCGTCATAGTTGGAAAACCAACATTATTAATATAAAACCAAATTAAAGAGATTCAATAAATTATTCATGAAATTAACTAAGGAACAAGCTCAAGAAATCAAAGATCAACAAAACCAGGAAAATAAGACAAAAAGAGTGACTGCTCCTGAATTGGAAAAAATACTTTATGATGCAATTCCTATTTTAGATCATGGTTTTGTGAGAGTAGTTGATTACATGGGAGATGACACTTCAATTGTTCAAGCTGCAAGAGTTTCATATGGAAAAGGTACTAAAAAAGTTTCAACTGATTCAGGTTTAATAAAATATTTAATGAGACATTGGCACAGCACACCTTTTGAAATGTGCGAAATAAAATATCATGTTAAACTTCCTATATTTATTGCTAGACAATGGATTAGACATAGAACAGCAAATGTAAACGAATACTCTGCAAGATATTCTATTCTTGATAAAGAGTTTTATTTACCAGCTCCAGAGAACTTAGCCACTCAATCACAAAGCAACAGACAGGGAAGAGGAGATGTTCTTGAAGGAGAACCGGCAAAAAAAGTTTTAGAACTTCTCA
This sequence comes from Pelagibacteraceae bacterium AG-439-F23, assembly GCA_003212415.1. GTDB lineage: Bacteria > Pseudomonadota > Alphaproteobacteria > Pelagibacterales > Pelagibacteraceae > Pelagibacter. The sequence continues at coordinate 34,852 of QCPT01000003.1, read as the reverse complement.
AAGGAGATGCCGAACAAACCTACAATAATTACGAAACAATGTTGAATGAAAGATATGATGGCTCTGTAATCAATGAAGATGGAATTGGACTAGCTAGAGAACTTGCAAGAATGAATTTAACTTTAAACACATATACTCAATGGTATTGGAAAACTGATTTATTAAATTTAATGAATTTTTTAAGACTTCGAGCAGATAGTCATGCTCAATATGAAATTAGAGCTTATGCAGATGTAATGCTAGATACTGTTAAAAAATGGGTACCAATAACTTATGAAGCATTTATGGATTATAGAGTAGGAGGTACAGAAGTTTCAGCGAAAGGAAAAGCCGTTATTCAAAAACTTATTAAAGGTGAAAATGTATCAATGGAAGATTCAGGTCTTTCAAAAAGAGAATGGAATGAATTAATGGAAGCTTTTAATCTTAAAGATAAGTTGATTTAATTTTTTCAGCAAGCTTTAAATAAATTTTTGAAATTTCATGCTCAGGATTGTTTTCTACAATTGGAGCTCCAAGATCACCTTGTTTCCCTACTTCTGGGTTAATTGGAATTTCCCCTAAAAATTCTTTTTCAAATTCTTCTGCTGTTTTTTTAACACCGCCTTCCCCAAAAATTGCATACTTTTTTCCATCGTCTCCAATAAAATGACTCATGTTATCAATTAAACCAATAATTTTAACTTTTAGTTTTTCAAACATTTTAATTCCACGTTTGACATCTTGGAGCGCAATTTCCTGAGGAGTTGAAATAATTATTACACCATCCATATTTATTTCTTGAGCAAAAGTTAATTGTGTATCACCTGTTCCTGGAGGCATATCAACTATAATAAAATCTAAATCTTTCCATTCAACTTTTTGAGTAAAAGTTTTAATTGCACTTGTAACCATAGGTCCCCGCCATATCATTGGCGTTTGTTCTTCCGTTAAAAAACCAATCGACATGCATTGGATATCGTATTTGGTTATTGGTTTTAGAGTTTGACCGTTGCTTTCAGGCTTTTGATTTATCGAAAATAATTTTGGCAATGATGGACCGTAAATGTCTGCATCAAGTAACCCAACTTTGCATCCAATATTTTTTAAAGCTAAAGCCAAATTTGTTGCAAAAGTAGATTTACCAACCCCGCCTTTTGCGCTTGAAATAGCAATTGTAAATTTTGTTCCCTTAATAGGGTTTTTTTTAAAGCTTTTTGGTTCTGTTTTTGCTTTCAACGTGTCATTCATACCTTTATCAATATCTTGTTTTTGGCCATAAAGACACTATATAGAATGTCGTATGAGCGATTTCAAAAACCAAAGCCCATGGGGAAGCCCTCCAGGAGGAGGAAATGGTGGATTTAGAAGAGGACCTACACCACCAGATATCGATGAAATTGTTAAAAAAATTCAAAACACAATAAATAAATTTACTGGCGGCGGCAAAGGAGGTTCAAAACCAATATTGTTTGGCTTAATTGTTTTGTCAATTCTTTGGGCTTTAAGTGGTTTGTATAGAGTACTACCCGATGAACAGGGAGTTGTTTTAAGGTTTGGAAAATTTGTAAATACTACTCAACCAGGACTTAACTATCATTTTCCTTTTCCAATCGAAACTGCATTAACTCCAAAAGTTACAAAAGTTAATAGAATAGATATTGGATTTAGATCAGAAAGAGATAGTGGTTTTACATCTGGAGGAGTTGCAGATGTCCCTGAAGAAAGCTTAATGTTAACTGGTGATGAAAATATTGTAAATATAGACTTTTCAGTTTTTTGGGTAATAAAAGATGCAGGAAAATATTTATTTAAAATTCAAGATCCACAAGGAACAGTAAAAGCTGCAGCTGAAACTGCTATGAGAGAAGTTATAGCAAGATCAAATATACAACCTATACTTACAGAAGGTAGATCTGTAATTGAAACAGACACAGAAATTATAATTCAAGAAATTTTAGATGAATACAATAGTGGTATTCAAATTACACAGGTACAAACGCAAAAAGCTGATCCACCAGATCAAGTTATAGATGCATTTAGAGATGTTCAGGCTGCAAGAGCAGATATGGAAAGATCAAAAAATGAAGCAGAAGCATATGCTAACGATGTAATTCCAAGAGCGCGAGGTGAAGCTGCAAAAATATTACAAGCTGCAGAAGCTTATAAAAAAGAAGTTGTTGCAAAAGCAGAAGGTGAAGCTAGCAGGTTTCTTTCAATTTATAACGAGTACGCAAAAGCAAAACAAGTAACACAAGAAAGAATGTTTTTAGAGACAATGGAAAAAGTATTGGCCGATATAAATAAAATTATAATAGATAAAAATGCAGGATCTGGAGTAGTTCCGTATCTACCATTACAAGAATTAAAGACAGGTACAAATTAATGAAAGCTGGAAAAATTTTATTACCGCTAATAATTGTTATTGCTGCAACGCTTTTCTTTTCAATATTTATTGTAAAAGAGGTTAATCAAGCGATTGTTTTACAATTTGGTGATCCAAAAAGAATTATTTCTAAACCAGGTTTAAATTTTAAAATTCCATTTATTCAAAACGTTGTATTTTTAGATAAAAGAATTTTAAATTTAGATACACCACCAGAAGAAGTAATTGCATCTGATCAAAAGCGTTTGATTGTAGATGCATTTGCAAGATTTCAAATTATAGATCCATTAAAATTCTATATTTCAGTAGGGAATGAAAGAGTGGCAAGATCAAGACTTGCAACAATTATAAATTCAAGAATAAGAAACGTTTTAGGTCAACAAGAATTACAAACATTATTATCTGAAGATAGATCTAAACAAATGGCACTAATTCAAGAAGGTGTTAATAATGAAGCTGAAAATTTTGGAATAAAAATTGTTGATGTAAGAATTAAAAGAGCAGATCTTCCTCAAGCTAACAGTGATGCTATTTTTAGAAGAATGCAAACTGAAAGAGAAAGAGAAGCAAAAGAATTTAGAGCAAAAGGAGCCGAAATGGCAGTAACTATAACTTCAACTGCCGACAAAGAAGTAACAGTAATTCTAGCAGATGCTCAAAAAAAATCAGAAATTATGAAAGGTGAAGGTGATGGTCAAAGAAATAAAATATTTGCTGATGCCTTCGGTCAAGATCCTGAATTTTTTGCCTTCTATAGAGCTATGCAAGCCTATGAAAAATCTCTAATTGGTGGAGAAACATCTTTAATACTTTCTCCAGATAGTGAATTTTTTAAATTTTTTGGAAATATAAAACCTAAAACAGAATAATTTTATAATGAAGGAACTGATCATAGCCTTTGGTCTCTTCTTATTTATTGAAGGTATTTTGTACGCCTTATTTCCATCAAAAATGAAAAGTATGCTTCAAAAACTAAATGAAGTGAACAACAATCAGTTAAGAATAGGTGGATTTGTGTTTGCAATAATAGGATTTATTATTATTTGGTATTTAAAAGGATGAAAAAGTATTTTAAATTTATATTATTTTTTTTTGTTACTTTTAGCATTTCATTTACAGGTAATGCTAAAGATATACCTTCATCGTTTGCAGATTTAGCAGAAAGAGTAATGCCATCTGTAGTTAATATTTCAACAACTACCACAGTAACAACACAAGCCAACCCTTTCCCTTTTGAGTTTCCTCCGGGATCTCCATTTGAAGACATGTTCAAAGATTTTGGAACACCTCAAAAGAGAAAATCAAGTGCGCTAGGATCAGGATTTATTATTGATGAAAAAGGTATTGTTATTACCAATAATCATGTCATCCAAGGAGCAGAAGATATTCTTGTCAGAGTAAATGGAGATAAAGAATATAAAGCAAAAGTTTTAGGAGCAGATCCTGGAATGGATATAGCTGTACTTAAAATGGAGACTGATGAAAAATTTGTACCAGTAAAATTTGGAGACTCCGATAAAGCTAGAATTGGGGATTGGGTTATAGCAATTGGAAACCCATTTGGTTTTGGAGGAACAGTTACTTCAGGAATTATCTCAGCAAGGAACAGAAGTATTGGCTTATCAAGATATGAAGATTTTATTCAAACAGATGCATCAATTAATGTAGGTAATTCTGGAGGACCATTATTTAATATGGATGGAGATGTTATTGGAATTAACACAGCAATATTAGGTCCGTCAGGATCAATTGGAATTGGTTTTTCTATTCCATCAAACAATGCAAAAAGAGTTATTAGTCAATTAATAGAATTTGGCGAAACTAAAAGAGGATGGCTAGGTGTTAGAATTCAATATGTAACTAGTGAAATAGCTCAAGTTGAGAAATTAGATAAACCAAGAGGAGCTTTAGTAGCAAGTGTAGCAGATGGCAGCCCTTCTGATGCTGCTGGTATTAAACCTGGTGATATTATTTTAGAATTTGATGGAAAGCTCATAAATGAAATGAGTGAATTACCTAAAATTGTTGCAGCAACAGATGTTGGCAAAAAAGTAAAAGTAAAAATTTGGAGAAATCAAAGAGAAGTAATGAAAGATATTATTCTTGGAAGATTAGAAACATCTTCTGACTTTAAATCAGAAGGAAAAGTGACACAAAAACCAAAAACAAATAAAATAGAAGGATTAAAAGTTAGCGTTAGATTGCTAGATAAAAAGGACGTTCTAGAAAGAAAACTGCCAAAAGGAACTACTGGAGTTGTAATTACAGAAATTGATAAAGATAGTCCTCTCAATTATTTAGAAGTAAACAACATTATCGTAGAGGCTCAGAAGAAAAAAATAAACACAATCGGGGATCTTAAAAATATTGTTAAAATGACATTAAGAAGTTCAGAAAAAACATTGTTAATTGCAATTTATAATAACCAGAATCAAAGAAGATATATTGGTGTTAAATTAAATTAATGGACCTTAAGTCCAAAATAATTTTAATATCTGGTCCTACCGCATCAGGAAAATCAAATTTTGCCGTCAAACTTGCTAAAAAAATTAGAGGAGAAATTATTAATGCTGATAGTATGCAAGTTTATAAAGAATTAAAAATTTTAACAGCAAGACCAGTAAAAAACGAATATCAAAAAATTAAACATCATCTTTATGGTTTTCAAAGTGTAAAAAAAAATTTTTCAACAGGAAAATGGTTAAAGCTTGTAACTGAAAAAATATATACAATTAAAAAAAGAAAAAAAATACCCATTCTTGTTGGAGGTACGGGTTTATATTTTAAAGCTTTAACAGAAGGATTGGTTAAGATTCCAAACGTTCCAATTAAATATAGAAATAAAATAAGAAATATCCAAAAAAAATTGGGCCAAAAAAAATTTTTTAAAAAATTAATTATATTAGATCCATTAATTAATGAAAAAATTAAGCCGACAGACGTTCAAAGATCTATAAGAGCTTATGAAGTTAAGTCTTATACTAAAAAATCTTTACTTGATTGGTTTAAAAACACTAAATCAAAATTTGTTGATGATGATTTTATTAAAATTTATATTGATTATCCAAGAAAAGATTTATTAGATAAAATCTCAAAGAGAACGGATAATATGATCAAACTAGGAGCTATTGAAGAAGTTAAAAAATTTTTAAAACTAAAGATAGCAAGAGACAAGACTTCAAACAAAGTGATTGGAATTAATGAAATCAAAGATTTTCTTAATAATAAATCTGATTTAAGCGATGTTAAGGAAAAAATCTTAGTAAAAACACGACAATACGCCAAAAGACAAAGCACTTGGGCAAGAGGCAAAATGATGAATTGGCAAAAAATTGATCCAAAAGAACTAAAAAAATTTTTAAAAAAAATATAATTTTGGCACTCTAAAACTTGACCTGAGAGTACAACGTCAGCTAGATTGGCTGAATGTCAAAATTATATTCAGGAGCTGAAATTGTATTTAGGTGCCTTCAGGATCAAGGAGTAAGTCATGTATTTGGTTATCCTGGTGGAGCAGTTCTTCCAATATATGATGAGCTAAAAAATTTTAATTCAATCAAACACATTTTAGTTAGACACGAGCAAGGAGCAGGTCATGCCGCAGAAGGATATGCTAGATCAACAGGTAAACCTGGCGTAGTTTTAGTAACATCTGGACCAGGTGCAACAAATGCAGTCACAGCATTAACAGATGCATATATGGATTCCGTTCCTTTAGTCTGTATCTCAGGGCAAGTACCAACTCATTTAATCGGAACAGATGCATTTCAAGAATGCGATACAACAGGAATTACTCGTCCATGTACAAAACATAATTGGCTAATAAAAGATATTAAAGATTTAGCGAAAACTATTCATAAAGCTTTTGAAGTTGCAACATCAGGTAGACCAGGACCTGTGTTAGTTGATATTCCAAAAGATATTCAGTTTCAAAAAACTAGTTACAAAAAATATAAAAAAATAAATAAATCTAATGGAAAATCTCATAATCATTTTTCTCAAAATGATATTGATGAACTAATTAATTTAATTGGAAAAGCATCAAAACCTATTTTTTATACTGGAGGAGGAGTAATAAATTCAGGTCCAAAGGCCAGTGAGCTATTAAGAGAATTGGTTCATGAAACTGGCTTTCCAATTACTTCTACTTTACAAGGCTTAGGTTCTTATCCTGCGGATGATAGTCAATTTTTAGGTATGTTAGGTATGCATGGAACTTACGAAGCTAATAATGCAATGTACGAGTGTGATTTAATGATAAATATTGGTGCAAGATTTGATGATCGTATAACAGGAAAAATTGATGAATTTTCTCCAAAGTCTAAAAAAGTACATGTCGATATAGATCCTTCATCAATAAATAAAAATGTAAAAGTAGACTTGTCAATCGTTGGAGATGTTAAGATGGTAGTAGCTTCAATTATAAAAACTTTAAAGAAGAAAAAACCTAATTTTATTAAATCAAATAAACAAAAAACTTCTAAGTGGTGGGAAAAAATCCAAAAATGGAGATCAAAAAGATCTTTAGATTATATTGGTAGCGAAGAAACAATTAAACCACAGTATGCTATTGAAAGATTATATGAGCTTACCAAAGATAAAGATACTTACATAACAACTGAAGTAGGACAACATCAAATGTGGGCAGCTCAACATTATAAATTTAACAAACCAAATCGATGGATGACATCTGGAGGATTGGGAACAATGGGATATGGATTGCCTGCTGCAGTTGGGGTTCAAGTTGCACATCCAAATAAATTAGTAATTGATATAGCGGGGGAAGCATCTGTACTAATGACAATGCAAGAAATGTCAACAGCCGTTCAATATGGATTGCCTATTAAAATTTTTATTTTGAATAATGAATACATGGGAATGGTTAGACAATGGCAAGAACTACTTCATGATAAAAATTATTCGGAAAGTTATACTGCTGCATTGCCAGATTTTGTTAAATTAGCAGAAGCATATGGTTGTGTTGGACTAAGGGCAAAAACTCCCGAAGAACTAGATGATAAAATTATTGAAATGTTAAATACTGATCAGCCTGTAATATTCGATTGTCTAGTAGACAAGCAAGAGAATTGTTTTCCAATGATTCCATCAGGGAAACCACATAACCAGATGTTGTTAGGTCCAAAAGATCAAAAAGACAAGAAAATTACCGGTAAAGGAAGAACCTTAGTTTAATGGCAAATTCAAAATCAGCATATAGTTTTGCAAGCAAAAAACAAAAATTAGATACCCATATCATTGTTGTTTGGGTGGACAATGAAGCTGGAGTTTTAGCTAGAGTTGTGGGGCTTTTTTCTGGAAGAGGATACAACATTGAATCCTTGGCAGTTGCAGAAGTTGATCAAAAATTAAATATCTCAAGAATAACAATAGTAACAACAGGAACACCTCAGGTAATTGATCAAATAAAATTACAATTAAAGAAACTTGTGCCCGTACATAAAGTGGCTGATTTTAAAAGAGAAGATAAAAAAGTTATATTTAAAGAAATGGCTTTATTTAAAATTGTGGGCAATAATAATAAATTAGAAAAGGCTTTTAAAGCTTGTAAAAAATATGATGCTGTAATACTGGACAAAACAAATAAATCTAAAGTGATCCAAATAACAGCTCTTAGAAGAGAAATAGACAATATGGCAAATAATTTAAAAAAATTTGGTTTAGTAAGCGTTTCTAGAACAGGAGCGGTTGCTATGACAAGAGGAGCAGAAGTATTTAAATAATCTAAAGGAGAAAAACAATGAAAATGTATTATGAAAAAGACACCGATGTAAATTTAATTAAAGAAAAGAAAGTTGCAATTTTTGGATATGGCAGTCAAGGGCATGCCCATGCTTTGAATTTAAGAGATAGTGGCGTTAAAGAAGTAGTAGTAGCACTTAGAGAAGGCTCTTCAAGTGCCGTAAAAGCTGAATCAAAAGGTTTAAAAGTTATGAATTTATCTGACGCTGCTGAGTGGGCAGATATAGTTATGATTTTAACTCCAGATGAATTACAAGCGACAATTTATAAAAATCATATTGAGCAAAGAGTTAAAGAAGGAACCTCAATTGCTTTTGCTCATGGATTAAATATTCACTACGATTTAATTAAAGCAAGAAAAGACTTAGATGTTTTTATGGTTGCACCAAAAGGTCCTGGTCATTTAGTTAGAAGCGAGTTCGAAAAAGGTGGAGGAGTTCCTTGTTTGTTTGCTGTTCATCAAAATGGATCAGGAAAAGCTAGAGAGCTTGCAATGTCATATGCTTCAGCAGTTGGTGGCGGAAGATCTGGAATTATTGAAACAACATTTAAGGATGAAGTTGAAACTGATCTATTTGGAGAACAAACAGTTCTTTGTGGAGGATTAGTTGAACTAATTAAAAATGGTTATGAAACTTTAGTTGAAGCAGGCTATGAACCTGAAATGGCATATTTTGAAACTGTTCATGAAGTTAAATTAATAGTTGATTTAATTTATGAAGGTGGAATTGCTAACATGAATTATTCTATTTCTAATACAGCTGAATATGGAGAATATCAATCTGGACCAAGAATAATTAATAAAGAAGAAACAAAAAAAAGAATGAAGGAAGTTTTAGATGATATTCAGTCTGGTAAATTTACTAAAGAGTGGATGGATGAATGTAAGAATGGTCAAAAAAACTTCCTTGCAACAAGAGGTAAATTAGCTGAACATCCAGTTGAAAAAGTTGGAGCAAGTTTAAGAGCAATGATGCCATGGATTGCTAAAAAGAAGTTAGTTGATAGCGACAAGAAATAGATCTTTAGAGACATTTTTGGGTTAAAAAGCCCAATTTATTTTGCAATCTGGGCGTGAGCATGTATTATGCTCAAGCTAAAAATAATTTTATGTCAGATAATAATAGAGTTTATATTTTTGATACCACTATGCGTGATGGTGAACAATCACCTGGCGCATCAATGAGTTTGGAAGAAAAAATCCAAATTGCAAGAGTATTTGATGAACTCGGGATTGATATAATAGAAGCTGGTTTTCCAATAGCTTCTCCTGGTGATTTTGAAGCTGTAAGTGAAGTAAGTAAAATATTAAAAAAATCTATCCCCGCAGGATTATCTAGACATTCTAAGAAAGACATAGATAGATGTTACGAGGCATTAAAACATGCTCCAAGATTTAGAATTCATACTTTTATTTCAACAAGCCCACTTCATATGAAGCATAAACTTAACAAATCTCCAGAGGAGGTTTATGAAGCAATAAAAGAACATGTTACATATGCGAGAAATTATACAGATGATGTTGAATGGTCTTGTGAAGATGGAACAAGAACAGATATGGATTACATGTGCAAGACAGTTGAGCTTGCAATTAAGTGTGGAGCAAAAACTATAAATATTCCGGATACAGTTGGCTATACAATTCCTTCAGAATTTACAACTATTATAGAAACATTATTAAATAAAGTTCCAAACATCGATAAAGCAATTCTTTCAACTCACTGTCATAATGATTTAGGTTTAGCAGTTGCAAATTCATTAGCAGGTGTACAAGCTGGAGCTAGACAAGTCGAATGTACAATCAATGGCTTAGGTGAAAGAGCTGGAAATGCAGCGCTTGAAGAAATTGTTATGGCAATTAAAACAAGACCCGATCTTATGCCTTATGAAACAGGAATTAATACAACTCTTTTAAGCAAAGCATCAAAAATCGTTTCAAATGCAACAGGATTTCCTGTTCAATACAACAAAGCAATCGTTGGAAAAAATGCTTTTGCTCATGAAGCGGGAATTCATCAAGATGGAATGTTAAAGAACAGACAAACTTATGAAATAATGACACCAGAAAGTGTAGGAGTTAAACAAACTTCTTTGGTTATGGGAAAACATTCTGGAAGACATGCTTTTAAAGATAAATTAAATAGTTTAGGTTATCCAGACTTAACTGATGATGTTGTTAGCAATGCATTTGCAAAATTTAAAGTGTTAGCTGACAAGAAAAAACATGTTTATGATGAAGATATAATTGCACTAGTAGATGATAGTTTAATTACTGATAACAAAGTTAATGCTATTAATCTAAAATCATTAAAAGTTTATGCTGGAACAGGTGAGCCACAAAGAGCAGAAATGACTCTTGATGTGTATGGTGAAGTTAAGCAAGCATCCGAGACAGGAGATGGTCCAGTTGATGCTATATTTAAGTGTATAAAAATACTTTATCCTCATGATGTTAATTTACAACTTTATCAGGTGCATGCGGTAACTGAGGGAACCGATGCTCAGGCTACAGTAAGTGTAAAAATAGAGGAAAATGGCAAAACAACAGTAGGTCAAGCGGCTGACACAGATACTCTAGTTGCTTCAGCAAATGCTTATATAAATGCATTAAATAAAATGATTATTAAAAGAGACAGAACAGCACCTGAACAACAACAAAATTTTGAAACACAAAAAATGAAAGGAATATAAAAATGGAATTATTAACAACTCTAAGAAAATTTTGGAGTCAAGATATGGCAATTGATCTTGGCACAGCAAATACCCTAGTGGTATTAAAAGGAAAAGGAGTTGTGCTTAACGAGCCTTCAGTAGTAGCCGTTGTTGATAATAAAGGAAAAAAATCAGTATTAGCTGTTGGAGATGAAGCAAAAACTATGCTTGGTAGAACTCCAGGAAATATTCAAGCAATTAGACCATTAAGAGATGGTGTGATTGCTGATTTTATAGTGACCGAGGAAATGATTAAACATTTCATTAAAAAAGTTCATAAAAAAACTTTAGCCAATCCAAGAATTTTAATATGTGTTCCTACAGGATCAACTCCAGTTGAAAGAAAAGCAATTCAAGATAGTGCACTTGCTGCAGGAGCAAGAAGAGTTCAGTTAATTGAAGAACCAATAGCGGCAGCTATTGGTGCGGGACTACCTATAAACGAAGCTACTGGTTCAATGGTTATTGATATAGGAGGAGGAACTACAGAGATTGCGGTAATGTCATTAGGAGGAGTTGTTTATTCAGAATCTTTAAGAGTTGCCGGTGATGCTATGGATAATGCTCTAAAAGATTATATGAGGGAAGAATACAACTTAATGATTGGAGATAGTACTTCTGAAAAAATTAAAAAAGATATCGGTACAGCAATACCATCAAATAATAATACCTATGCAGTTAAAGGTAGAGATATTAGATCTGGAACTCCAAAAGAAGTAAATATTTCAGAGGAAGATTCTTCTGAAGCTTTAAATCCTATTTTGAAGGAAATTGTATCTGGAATTAAAAAAGCATTAGAACATACTCCACCCGAATTATCTGCTGACTTAGTTGATATGGGTTTAACAATGACAGGAGGTGGATCTTTATTAAAAAATATAGACAAAAGATTCTCAAAGGAAACAGGACTACCAGTTAATATTGCAGACGATCCATTATCGTGTGTTGCTATTGGAACAGGAAAAGCATTAGAAAACCAAGAAATATTTTCTGAAGTATTATCTGAGTATTAAAATACTATGGCTTCAGATGCGGGTAGAGATGATTTTATAATTGCTATTCGTTCTGCTTTTTTAAAAAAAGGAACGCGTCAAAAGTTTTCTTTATTTACATTATTAATTATTTCAATTTTAGTTTTATCTCTAGAGTATTTTAAATCAGGCCCTATTCATACTTTTAGATCGGTTACAAAAGATATAATTTTTAAAGGTTCATTTTTTATATCGGAGCCATTTGTTTTTATTAAAAATAATTATTATAATTTTAAAGAACATATTAAAATGTATGAAGATTACAATTATTTAAAAAATAAAAATTATTCTTTAGATAGTTTAAAAAATGAAAATCAATTTTATAAATCAGAAAATATAAGATTAAAAAAGTTATTAGATGAAGAAAATATATATTCAAATGAATTTTTGCTATCAAAGGTTTTACTTGATCAACAAAGTCCATACTTAAAATCAGTTATTATTAACAAAGGTTTTAACCACGGCATTAAATTGGGAGTTGCTGTAAAAGAAAAATCTTATTTTGTTGGTAAAATAATTAACGTTAATTTTTTAACTTCAAGAATATTGCTAGCTAGCGATCTTAATAGCAAAATTCCAGTAATCATTGAACCGAACGGAATAAATGCAATTTTGTCAGGTCAAGGTCATGATAATTATGCTGCACTTGAATTTTTGCCTAAACTTAAAAAAATTAAGGAAGGTGATATTGTTTACACATCTGGTGTAGATGGCATTATACCTCAAGCCATTCCAATTGGAAAAGTTTTTTCAGTAGATGAAAAATTATTTGTAGAATTTTTCGTAGACTTTAATCAATTAAAATATGTGAAAATAAATAAATAACTTATGACAAAAAGCAATATAAAAAAAATATATCATAATTTTATTCATACCTTTCCATTATTATTTTTATTTTTTTTAGCATTTACAGGATTTGATCTCTCTTTTTTTCTATTTGAAAATAACTATTCTTTTAATTTTATTTATGCGGTAATTTTTTATTGGGTATTAAAAAAACCAGAAAGATTAGGATATGGACTAATATTTTTAGCTGGAATAATTAATGATGTTGTTCAAAATTTTCCAATAGGTATTTCCTCAATAAATTATTTATTATTGTGTTCTATTGCTGCATTTATAAGAGCGAGAACATTAATGCCAAATTTATTATACGATTGGATTTTATTTTTAGTTGGAATTTTGATTATTAGTTCTGTGAACTATACAATTTTAACATTAGTATTTGATTACCCAATAAAATATGGAACTTTAATGTTTGGTTCATTTATTACATTTTTAATCTATCCTTTAATGTCAAAATTATTTGATAGAATTACATTAATTGATTTAAGAGAAGAAAATGCAAACTAGAGCAGGTAACGCACAAAAGGGAAGAATCATTTCAAGAAGACTTTTTATATTAGCTACCGCAAAAATTTTATTATTTGCAGGGATAACTTCTCGTTTATATAATTTACAAATTTCAGATAGAGAAAAATATGAAATTTTGTCTGATAAAAATAGAATAAGAGAATGGAAAACGCCACCCCAAAGAGGATTGATTACTGATTATTATAATAAAATTTTAGCTGACAATGATCGTGTTTTTCAAGTCCATTTAACTTTAGATGAAATAAAAGATTTTGACGAAACTATATTTAGGCTTAAAAATATTATTAATCTTAGTAATAATGAAATAGGAACAATTTATAAAAAGAAAAAGAAATTAAAACCATGGGATACGTTAGTGGTTTCTGACAATATTAATTGGAACGAATTTTCAAAATTAAATTTGTATTTACATGAATTAGAAGGAGTAAAACCAGTGGTTTCTTCTTCAAGATACTACCCATATGGCAGTGATTTGGTCCATGTAGTAGGATATGTTGGAGAGGCAAGTTTAAAAGATATTGAAAGAATGGAAGCGATCAAAGAAAATCTTGTTCCAGGTTTAAAAGTAGGAAAATCAGGAATTGAGTATTCAAATGAAAAAATATTAATTGGAAAATATGGAATTAAAAGATATGAGGTTAATTCATCTGGAAAAAGAATAAGCCAATTAGAACATATAAAAGAATCACAAGGAATTGAGATTAAAACAACAATTGATCTTGAAGTACAAAAATTTGCTCAAGAATTAATAAAAGATCAAGCTGGTTCTGTTTGTGCAATGGATATTTATACAGGAGAAATTATTACTATGGCGTCATCACCAACTTATGATCCAAATAAATTTACTCACGGCATTGGACATAAAGATTGGGGTGAAATCAGGGACAATCCATTAAAACCACTAGTTAACAAATCAGTAGCTGGATTGTACTCACCAGGATCAACTTTAAAGCCTTTAGTGGCACTTGCTGCTTTAGAATTTGGAACAATTGATCCTCAAAGAGCGATACAATGCAAAGGTCATAAGCATCCATATGAATTGTATGGGGTAAAGTATCATTGTTGGAAAAAAAATGGGCATGGTTACATGAAACTTAGAAATGCCATTAAACAGTCTTGTGATATTTATTTTTATGAAACTGCAAGACTTTTAGGAGTAGATAAACTTTCAATAATTGCAAAAAGATATGGGTTAGGTTCAAATATTCTTAAAGATATTTATTTTGATGAAAAAAAAGGAGTAGTTCCAAATACTCAATGGAAAAAAAATGCAATTGGAAAATCCTGGTATCTTGGAGAAACAGTAATCAATGGTATTGGCCAAGGTTATATTCAAACAACACCATTACAACTTTGTTTAATGACTGCTCAAATAGCTAATGGTGGATACAAAATTAAACCTCACATTATTCACGACAAAAACATTAATTTTGAAAACACTAAATTGAAAATTGCAAAACAGTTTAATAGTGAAAGTTTGCTTGATATCAGTGCTACTAAAAATGATTATTTAGAAGAAAAAGAATTTCAGCTTTACGAAAGACTTTACAAAGACTCTAAAAATATAAATTTTGTTAAAGATGCAATGTTTGGGTCAACTAATGAACAATATGGAACGTCCTATAAATCAAGTTATAAAGATCTAAAATATCAATTTGCAGGAAAAACAGGAACTTCACAAGTTAAAAGAATTACAGAAGCTGAAAGAAAGCTAGATCTAAAACAATCTCAAATTGAATATAAGAATAGAGATCATGCATTGTATATTGCCTTTGCTCCTTATAAAAATCCCAGGTATTCAATTAGTGTTTTAATTGAACATGGGGGATCAGGAAGTAAAGCAGCAGCACCCATTGCGAGCAAATTAATAAAAAAAATTATAGATCGTCATAAAATAAGAGAGCAGATTAGAAAAGCAAATTTAACTTTAGCATAATGTTAACTGAAAGAATTCATACATCCAAATATTCGTTTTTTGATAAACTATTATCGATTGATTATTTTTTGATTTTTATAGTAATTGTAATTGGTGCCATCAGTGTTTTTGCAATCCATTCAACAGAAGGTGGAGAGTTTTCTTACTATACAAAAAACCATTTAATACGACTGGTCGCGTTTTTTATAATGTTTTTATTTTTATCCTTTGTAAAAATAACTTTTTGGTATCGAAATGCATATGCATTTTATTTATTTTGCCTATTTTTATTAATACTCGTTTTGTTATTTGGAATAACTGCGTCAGGTTCACAGAGATGGATTAGTTTGTATTTTTTAAATCTACAACCATCAGAATTAATGAAAATTGCAATTATCGTATGCTTTGCAAGATATTATCATAGAATTCAAAGTGTAGATATTCAAAGTTACAGATTTTTATTAATTCCAATTATATTAATAATTATACCTTGTTATTTAGTTATAAGTCAGCCAGATCTTGGGACATCAATTTTGATTGCAGGAAGTGGTATTTTTGTAATATGGGTTGCAGGTCTTAATATAAAATATTTTGTTTATTCTGCATTATTACTGTTGGTATCTTTTCCTTTTGTAGTCTCTATTCTAAAGCCTTATCAAAAGTCTAGAATATTGACTTTTTTTAATCCAGATAGAGACCCTCTTGGAGCGGGTTATCAAATTATTCAATCTAAAATTGCTATTGGTTCAGGAGGTTTTTTTGGAAAAGGTTATTTAAAAGGTACTCAAAGTTATTTAGAATTTTTACCAGAAAAGCATACTGATTTTATATTCACACTTTTCTCAGAAGAATTTGGTTTTTTAGGCTCCATAATATTAATGCTTTTATATATTTTATTGATTAGTCGAGTAATTAGCATTGGTTTTTCCGTAAGAAGTTTTTTTGCTAAGCTTTATTGTTTTGGTTTTGCTTCAGCAATTTTTCTTTATGTATTTGTTAATATTGCAATGGTTTTAGGTTTGCTTCCAATAGTTGGGGCCCCATTACCAATTATGTCTTATGGAGGATCCTCAATGTTATCGATAATGCTCGGTCTAAGTATAGTAATGAGTTGTAAAATCTATAGCCAAGACCAAATATCTAATTATTAAATTATATGAATAAGCAGATATTCAGAATATCAAATCAAATAAGCATTGAAGAAATTAATAGTATATATGAAAAAAATTTAAAAAATGCTTTATTTGAATTTTTTAATTTAGAAAGTGAATGGTTTTACAATGCATATGGTGAATATAAAGATTTAGAAAAATATTTAATTCTTGTTTATTTAATTCACAGAACTTTAGAAACTTATGATAAACATTTTTACAAAGTCAATTTTCAAAAATTTTATAGTAATTCACATATTGAAATTGAAAAAATCAGCATTGTTGATATAGTGAAGGAACTCTCAATATCAAAAGAAACTGTTAGAAGAAAATTAAACCAACTTAGCGCAAGCGGTGTATTAACTAGAAAACTAAAAAGTATAAGAATAAATAAAGTAAATTATAACCCAAAATTAGAAAGAAATGTTTATAATCTTTCTAAGCTTCTGCATTTGTTTTGTAAAAATTTAAAAAAAGATCATAATTTAACAACTCTGACAAGAGAGGAAATAGAAAAAAAAATTCTATTAAATTATACACAATATTGGAATTTGTTTTTTAAATTTCAAATACAATATATTTTACGAAGCAAAAATGTATTTTCATCTATTGATACCTTTTATATTTTTGGATTATGCGCATTAAACGAAGTATGGAATTCAAAAAAATTAAATGAAATAAAAAAATCTAAATTTTTTGAAAAAAGTGAAACTTTTATTGAAAATGTTACTAAATTAAAAGATTCTAAAGGCTTAAATCCAACAACAATATCAGAACTTAGCGGCATACCTAGAGCAACAGTTATAAGAAAAATAAATTTTTTAGTTAAAAAAAAATTTTTACATAAAGTTAATCAACTTTATAAGATTAACAATAAACAAAACTCTAAAAATTTTAAATTACTAAATGAACATTTTTTTATAAATCAACAACAACTAAGAAATTTATTAAAAGATATATTGAATTTATTAAAAAATTAGAAAAAAAATTTTACTTTCCATCAACAACAACTATAGTTAAGTCGTCTTTTTGTATATGACCTGTTTTTAAAATTTCATCAATTATTGTTTTTAATCTTTCATTATTTGGAGTGTCTTGATATTTTTTAATATAATTTTGAAAACCTTCCGACTCTAACATTTTGCCTTCTGGATTTTTTATTTCAGTAATACCATCTGTAAAAATATACATAGAACTATCTGCAAAAGAGATAGTGTGTTCGTTATATTTAGTTTTTGGCATAATTCCTAAAGGAGGACCTGCTTCAGTATAGTTTGTAAAAGATCCGTCTTTTGAAAGAATAATCGGCGGCTCATGCCCTGCACTTGCTAGCAACATTTCTTTTTTATTACTATCATAAATACCAACTAACATTGTTACAAACATTCCTCTTGAAATAGTTTCACAAATTTCATTATTTAATTGAATTAATAAATCGGCTGCAGAAAAATTTGTTTTACTTAAACATCTATAGAGGCTAGAAGCTTTTGACATTAACAGTGAAGATTTAATTCCTTTTCCAGATACATCCGCAACTCCAAATCCATACTTGCCATTTCCTAAGTCAGAAAAATTATAAAAATCTCCTGAAACAACTTTTGCAGGAATATTAATTCCAGCAATAGGGAAGGGATCTTTTTTATTTTGTGACAATAGTGATTTTTGGATTTCGCCAACAATTTCTACTTCTTTTTGAATTTTATTTTTTTCAACCATTTCCTTTGCCATTTTTGCATTTCTAATTGCCATAGCCGCTGGAGAAGAAAGTGTTTCTAATAATTGTCTATCATCCTCTATAAATAATTTAGTTTCTGTCTTTTTATTTAAACAATGAATTACTCCCAAACATTCATTTGCAGCAATTAATGGTGAGCATAAAACTGAATAGGTGGTAAAGTTAGTTTTGTTATCTAAATCAAAGTAAAATTCTGCAATTTCTCGAACGTCTTTTCTAACATTTCCAACTCTAATACATTTTTTTTGTTCTACAGCTTTTCCCATAACTCCATCTTTAAGATCAAGTTCATACTCATCTAAATAATCTTGATGGAGTGATGCAATACATTCAAATTTTTTCTTTTTTTCGTTTATTAAAAAAATATTAGCAGCCTGTGCATTTATTCTTGCAATAATTACTTGTAGGGCTGTTTTTAATGTGTCATTTAGATCAAGAGAATAAGCAAACTCTTGATTCATTTTAGTGATAATTTCTAAGTCAACATTTACATCAAGACTTTCATCCTTCTCTTCTATTACTGGTTTTTTGCTTTTAAAAAATATCATTTATTTATCTAGTATTTTAAGCTGATTTTGATTAATATTACAACAATGGAAATAATCATAAATACTCCAGGTCTTTATATACATTTACAAGATGCTGTCTTACTTGTTCAATATGTAATTGATGGATTTATTCAGATTACTTCAAATATTAAATTATAATTAAAATTTCCGTGGATTTTTTACTAGTTGGTATTCTAGGATCCTTGTGGGGAAGTTTTGCAAATGTTTGCATTTATAGACTGCCTTTAAAAGGGGGAGTTGTTAAAGGAAGATCATTTTGTCCAAAGTGTAAAAAAAAAATATTTTGGTATGAAAATATACCCATCCTATCCTATTTAATTCTTGATGGAAAATGCAGCAAATGTAAAAAAGAAATTTCGTCTCAATACTTATTAGTTGAAACAATAAGTGCTATTTCTTTTTTGATTATTTATTATTTTTTTGGAATATCTCTTACATCAATTTTATTAATGATATTATTTTTGTCATTTCTAATAATTTTTTTTATTGATCTTAAGCATTATATAATTCCAAATATTTTAACTTTTCCAATGATGGTTTTAGGCTTTGTTAAATCTTTTGATCCAAATTTAAATCCAATTTTTCCAAATTATATTAATTCTTTAATAGGAGGAATATTTGGCTACTTAATAATTTGGACTATTATTTTGTTCTATAAAAAAATAAGAAATAAAGAGGGAATGGGATTAGGTGATGCAAAACTTTTAGCAGTTATTGGTTTTTGGTTTGGCTGGGTTTCAATTCCATTTATTATTTTTTTTTCATCGGCAATAGCTTTAATAATTGTTATTCCAGATTTATTAAAAAAATCAAAAAAACTAAGTTCTCAAATACCTTTTGGACCCCATATAATTATTGCAACATTAATATTTATAGTATTTAAAGATAAGTTTTTAATCTTATTGTTATGAGTTTTTTAATTAAAGTATTTTTTAAAATTTTAATTTTAATCTTTTTAGTTGCTTCAAACTCTTATGCAGAAGCCACCTACGTACGAATTTTAAATACTAACAGCCAGAAGATGACGACTGGTATAATGTTTAACTCAGACGGTACCAAGATGTATACAGGAGCCTCGAGAATAAATTCATGGTCTGGTGTTGATGGTAGCGACAAAGTTTTTGAATTTACATTAACTACAGCTTTTGATATTTCCACAGCTTCCCAGTCCAGTGTTGTAGCTGTAAGAGGGACAAATTGTGGAAGCAGTAATTTTAAACAACCTTTAGATGTAATTTTTAATAATGATGGGACGAGAATATTTATTTCAAATACTGCATCAAATTCAGCAAATGATATTTGTGAATTAAATTTAACAACTGCATATGATATAGATTCAGCTGAAACAATTTCTGGAAGCGAAGGAATAAATATTAATGGAATTTCAGGAATTGACAGTTCAGCAGAAAATGCTAGCGGAATAGCATTTAATAGCGATGGTTCAAAATTATTTGTAGCAAATGAAACGGTCGATAAAATTTTTGAAATTAATTTATCAACTGAATTTGATCTTAGTACAGCGTCCTATAGTGGAATATATTTAAGCATTAGCGATTATGATCCAGCCGGTATAACATTTAGTAAAGATGGGACAGCATTATTTTTAATAGATACTTCAGATAAAAAAGTTGTTCAATACTCTTTGTCAAATGGATTTGATTTAAGTTCAACAATTACTGTAGAAGGCACTTTTAATGGCATGAAGACAAAGCATGAAGAGTTAACATCTACAACTACGTCAACACCTAGATCGCTAGCATTTAATGGCGATGGGAGTAAAGTTTATTTTACATATTCTAGATATAACAGCACTTCCAACAGTAGAGTTTTGGAATACGATCTAGATTGTCCTTATGGAATAGTTAATTGCTTAAACCCAGTTTCTGGATCAGATAAAGATCTGATTGGAGTTATAGAATCTTACACCGAAATGTCCAAAAGAGTTATGAAGAATAACATTAAACCAGTTATGCATCGTCTTGAATGGTTAAGAAGACATAGAAAAGAAGATAATTTAACAAATCAAAATATACAATTTAACTTTTCTAACGAAATGCTTGCTTCATTATCTAAAGTAATACCCATAGCAAATAAAGAAAGTTCAACAAATGAAAAGCAAAAAGGTGATTGGTTTTTTTGGAGTGAAGGACAAATTAGCATAGGTGATATAGAAGCAACTTCAGGTTCTTCAAGAAAAGAGTTAGATACGAACGGCATAACAATTGGTGCAGATAAAAAAGCAAGTGAGAATAAAATGTATGGTTATGCACTTCAATTTGGAAGAGATAGTGCCGATATTGGTAATTCTGCAGCTATATTGGATACTGATAATTATAGTTTAGTTTTTTATGGAACAATACCTCATGAAGATGGACGTTTTTTAGATGCAGCGTTAGGTTTAAGTACATTGAAAACTTATCACTTAAGGAAAAAAAATTCTGTTAATTTAAGCGGAAAAAGGGCTGGTAAACAAGCTTTTGGATCGATTAAATTAAATAAAGTATACAATAAAAAAAATATTAACATAAATCCAACTGCAAAATTTGATTTTGGTTTTACTGAATTAAACACTTTTCAAGAAAGCGGAAGCAATGATGCATTGATATATGAAAAACATCAAATTCCAAAAGGTTTTGCTTCTTTAGGAATGTTAGTTGATAAAACGAAAAAATTTAATAATGGCAATGTATTAAAACCTATGGCTCGTTTAGAATATACTGCAGATTTTAGTCCATCAACTAACACAAATGTTTCATATGTGGGAACTCCAAGCACAGATCATTTTATAAGAATAGGAAATCAATCTACCCATAATTATAATGCAGGCCTAGGATTTGATTTATCTACAGTTACTGGCTGGTCAGTAATTTTAAATTATGAAATAGATTATGCAAATGGAAGTGGCCATACAGATAATTTAAACTTTATCGCAGGATGGGTTCCGAAGAGTGAAACAGAATATGCCTTATCTATAAATGGTAGTGAAAATATTAAGGCAGGTTTTAATATTGTAAAAAAAGTAAGAGGATTTGATCTAAAGTTCAATATTGATAGTGATCTACTTTATGAAAACAGAAGTCAAAATGCCAAAATATCATTAAATAAAGTTTTTTAATGGAAAAATTTTTATTCATAAATATTATTTTTACTGCACTAAATATTTTTTTAATTGTTTATGCATATTCATTAAGTTTTTTTCCAATAAAATGGAGAAAGAAAGTTGATCAAGATACTACGGTTGGACTTGCTTTAATACTTTTGACTATGACAACTGGTTTTTTGTGGGTATTTTATTTTTATTTTAAATTATTTTAGAAATTTTCTCGCCAAGAAGTTCTATAAGTTGATACATCACCAGTAGCAGCGTCAACAGTTACAAGGTCAGTTACTTTTCCTAATGATTTTCCAGAAATGTTCGCAAATAGTTTTCCGGCAAATATAACAATTTTAGATAAAACTCCTTTACCAACAAATCTACAAACGCTTCCTTTTTGCTCAGATCTTGAGCTCTCTAAGCCTAAGTAGTCTGTGTGAGTTCCGCACTCATCATCAGCAGCACAAATAAATGCATCTCCAAGATCGCATTTGTTAGCAGATTTTGAAGGCCTATAAATTGGGAAATAAACCACTCCATTGTTAACGGTTGGTTCAGAGCTTGCTTTTGAGTAGTCTTTTAATTTTATATACCAACCTCTATCTTTATTTTCCGGACATTTGGCTCCCGTTCTATCATTAGAGGTATCTTTACAGTCAGTAATATCGTCTGCTTTTTGTGGAGTTGCTACACTTGCATAATATGGATAATCTGGATCTTTTATTCCAATTAATAAATTATCTATACCTTTACTTCTATCATTTAGTCTTTGCGAATCTCCTGTTGCAGAATATAGCCACAAAGTATTTGTTGTTTTTCCAATAGCAACATCCATTGCATAATACATATATCTACCATTTGTTTTTGTAGAACCTGCATTGAATAATGTAGTGCTGTCATACATTTTAATTATACCAGAAGGACCCGAAGACATGTTTGTTAAATTGACTTTAGTAATTTTTCCTTCAAGGTCACTAGTATAAACAAGACCCCCTGCATAATTTGCTCCTCGAGCTAAATCAGAAGTGATTAATGAAACTGAAGCTGGAACTGCATTTGTAATATCGCTTGCGCTTGTGTCTTCAATGTTTATTACTTTTTCTACTTTTCCAAAATCATCAGTATCTTGTAAATTAATTACAAATAAGCTACTACCTGCCCCAGAGAATTGAGTTGCAAAACCACCACCCATTACCGCAACGTTAATATCATCTGATCTATCGTTATCTCCAGCTCCTTTGTTTGGCAATCTGAACATTCTAGGGTCAGACCAAGTTTCTCCTAGACCACTATAATCCCATTCAGGATCAGTTAGAACTCCAGTACCTACAGCTCCTTGTTTAATATTGATACCTATTGGAGAGTTATTTTTTGTTTTACCTACCGTCTCATCAGCATCAAATTCCATTTCTTTACCAAATTTAATAACAGTGTCATTATTTGAGTCGTATGAAATGGTTACTGATCCAGTTATATCAGTTCCATCTTCTAAAACTTCAATATCTTTTATAGCTAAATTTTGTACTTCTAGAGTCCATGATTTGCTTTTATAGCAAGCAGTAGTTCCACTATCATTACAAGTTTTTGAAACATTGTTATCAGCATTATAATTGTCTCCTGCTTTTTTTGCTTCTTTTAGTTCGGATAAAGCATAAGAAGTTCCAATATAATCATAGGTATAAATATCTTCATTATAATCCATTCGATAAACTCTATTTTGAATTATATCGTTATAGATTGAAACTAAATGTTGAGGTTTATCTGGATCAGTAACATCTAAAACAGAAAAACCACTTCCTCCTCTTCCATAAGGCACAAATAATACTGAGTGCCAAGCTGCAGAAGAATCATGTGGACTTTTAAAATAAATATCATGTTGGACAGGTGAACCGTCTACACCGTATATTGCATTACTCCCTCCTTTTTTAGCTGGGGAAATTTGATTTAAATTTGTATTCATTATTTTTGGTAGTTGTGATGCAATAAATGGAGGTACAAAACCCCAAAGTTCTACACCTGATTTTGCATCAAGCGCGTGAAGAACTCCACTATTAGAACCAACATAAAGAATTTCTTTTCTTGATCTTAGAGATTCCGCCCATGAGTCATAGCCATTAATTGACCTCCAATAAGACTCTTCGTTAGTGCTTTTATAGGCAGTTTCAGCTGACGGTTTTCCAACGACAACTAATTGGGAATGATAAACATCTCCCATTGGTTTTGTTCTTGTCTCTGTTAAATTACAATCGGCATCATAATCAAAATAGTCTGTCCCTCTAATAAAGTTGATTAGACCTTTTAAATCATCTGTCGTTCCATCAGCAACACCCGATGAACTTGCACATCTCTTGTTATTTGTGGATCCGTCTGAATTATTCGAAGTTCTATGATAATCTAGAATTTCATGTTTCATTAAAGTAAATACATTATCTATTTCTGTTGAATTTGCTTCAACAAAATTATTGTATTTAGAATTTTCGTAATCTGTTCCAGGTATTGCGCTCCATATTTTTCTAAATTGAGGTTTTGGTAATTTTTCAAGTGCTGACCAATTACCTTTATCTTTTGTATCCAGTATACCTTTAGAATTAATTGCTGTTCGTTTAATTGTTCCTGTCCATTCTTTATTTTGAGCGTAATCAAATTGTGCTTGATATAATGATCCTGCCGAATTCAATGTTGCTGTAATAGCTGGAGCTGTGAAAGAAAGTTTTGATGCAATTATTTGAGAAATAGCAGCCTGCAATTGAGTTTTTAAAGATTCCGCTGTTGTTGCAATAATTGCTTTTGTTGTTCCACCTGCAGCAGCCAATCTATTAAAATTTCTTAAACCACTAGAACTTATTCCAGTTCCAAATGCAACTGCAAAGGTTGGAATGCCTTGTTTGTATAAACTTTTAGCTTTTGTTTCCGCTCGATTATGATTGTACCAGTCTCCATCACCAATAACGATAACATAACTTTTTTGACAAGGTGAATTTTTATCCACTGGAGTATATGTTCCATGGTTATAATATTGTTGAGCAATTTTCATAAATGCGTCTGCATCAGTTCCACCTACAGCCGAAACAGATGAAATAATTTGATTTATTCTTGCAGCACCATCTTTATGAACTCTTACTTTTAAACAATTATAACGACTACAAGGTTTTGCTGTTCCTGTTGTTATATTACCACTCCAACTAGAAAAACCAGCAGATCCGCTAGACCACATTCCAAAACCAATATTAACACCAGAGGTTAAATTAGAGTCAGTAACAATTGCTTTAATAGCATTTTGTGCTGCTTTCATTCTTGTTGTTGCAGCGCCACCAATTGTTTTTATCCAAGTACCACCATTGTCTAAAATTTCTACTGTTCTACTGTTGTATCCAGAAACGATCAGTCTATCGTTATCATCATCGTAATGTAATCCTAAAGGGTAATAAAAATATAGAGCAGAAGCAGATGATGTTCCGTTATATCTTCTAGTACCTTTTGTCCAATTTAAGGTATGTGAGCTTCCGCTTGAAGCTACTGTGATCTTGTAAAGTTTAGAATGTGAATAGCTTAATATATATAATTCACCTGCATTACTAGGGTGAGCTGTCATCCCATATGAAGATCCTAAATTACGATATGAACTTTTCCAATTAGAGTGTACAGGACAAATGTTATTTCCGGTTGTGACTAAATCCCATCTATAGATACGATTACCATAATATGAGTATAGATAATTTCCACTACCAGCAATTGCTAAAGAGTATCTTACACCATTATGATTTATACTACATGTTCTAGAAGCATTGTTTGATAAGTTAACCGTATATACTCCGCCATAATAAGTCCCATATAAATGACCGTTATGAATATCCATACCACGTATATATTGATTCACATTAATAGAACCTAAACACTTGCCATCTGAAACTCTTATTTTTCTGATTTTTCTATCATAATAGCTGTTAACATAGAGAACTCCGTTATGAATCTTAGCACTACCATAAGAATAATAAACTCTACATCCATTCGATCTAGTGGATCTATGATTTTTATGAGTACCATTATTTCCCCAGGTAGTATCTATTTTTTTGTCAGCATAAGTAAATTTTTTAACACCATAATTATAATATTGTGCAACATAAAGATCTCCAGAACTATCAGTTGCAGTTTGCATAGGATAATTAACTGACTGAGCACTGCTCATTCTCCAACCCATACTTCCAGAAGCATCAAGTAAAATTAAAAGATTAGAAGGAACGTCTGCTTGTGTACCCGTTCCAGGAGGAAGTATTTTAGCTTCAGAATTATTTGTTTGTAAAAAAACAAATACTAATAAAGTTAAAATTAAAGATTTAATTTTCATTAATTATTTTCCATGTCTTTAGATTGTTCTACTTCCTTATCGTTATAGAATTTTGCAAGCATTTTATCATATAGATCAGTGGAAACGTAAATTTCCTCGTTGATAATATTTTCTTCACCAGTTGTTTTTTGGTAAACTACAAAATACTTTCCTTTTTCAAAAACTTTAAATCCTCTATAGGCTTTTATATTTTGTCCAGTATCAAAGTTTCCATAAACTTTTTTTACATATTTCATTAAAGTTAATTTTTCTGAAACAGAATTATTTTGATCATTTAAAGCAACAAAATTAACCGCAGCTAATTTGCCATTTAAAAATCTATGTTCAATAACAACATCTGTTAATTTTTCATTTGGACAAAGATCATCTGCAAGAATAGGTATCATATTTATCTCAGGAAATTGCATTGGCATACCTGGGCCATATTTTTCTTCTAACATTGAAATATCTTTTCCAAACTCTAAAGCAAGTTTACAAGCTGCTTGAACATTAAAACTCATTAGAGCAAAAAATAATATTAAAAAGAACTGATTAATTTTTTTCATATTTTTCATAAACTATTAATTTTTTGGCAAAACTACAACACTTTCTAAAGATACAATCATTCGATCTTTACCAGCATATATGCCGCATCCATAAATTCTATAAGCTAAACCACTTGTAGAACTATCACTGGCAGATTTTTTTATACTAGATCCAAAACCTTTAAGACTTGCAGCTCCAATTCTTTCTATAAAGTAATCGTAATAATATTCTTTAAGTCTAGATGCTTCCATTTTTTCATCTCCTGATGGACTTTTTTTAGAAAAACTTTTTTCAATCAAAACTCCAAAATTATAACTTTTTGCAACCATATTGTTGCTGGCATCTTTAATAATATAAAATTTATCTCTATCAATCTCTGGAAAACTATTAAAACAAGTATTGGATGTATCTATAAATTTTTTGTTCCTACTTGTATTTTTATTAATATGATATTTGTATTTTGCTCCATTGGTATAGTTTACAGGTGTTGTTGAACCTCCTGTTCCTCCTCCGCCTTTCCCTGTTTTTGTCTTGAATAATGAAGTGTGTTTTTCAGGCAAGTTTCTTTTAGTTACATCTCTTGAATTAGTTTTGCTGTTCCAGGGACCTGCTTTTTGATTCAATAAGTATCTTTCGCCTTCCAATAATGCAGTTTCTGCAACATAAAAGGTCTGTTGATATTGATCACTTGCATTATTGCTTTGATGGTCTCCTGAAGCGATAAGTATTAAAGCACCGCCCATTAATGACATTGCAAGCAAAAGCACCAGAGATAAAACCATTGCAAAACCTTTTTCTGAATAGCGCATCATTGTAAACCCATATTTCTGGTATGTGCAGACACCACAATTGAATCTCTTAAAAATTTGTCAGCATAACCCTTGCTACTCTTAACACCTAAAGAACGTAGATCTCTTTTTTTTGCTTTTCTAAAAAATTCTCTTTGTGATCTTGTAGTAAAAGCAATATCTACAATTTTTATTTTATTACTGTCATTTAGTGTTTTTGGTGGGGGTGAAATTATTTTACCTTTTTCATCAATAGGAATGAATATTAAATCTTGAACATGATCTACAATTAATTCATCTTTATAAATTAAATCGTCTGTAGAACTAGATGGTGCCACCCATTGAGATCCATCCCATTTGCTTTTCGATTTATAAATACCAAAAGCATTAATTGCCATTTTAGTTTTTTTGTCAATAATTTTTGAAGCTTTGCACTCATATGTAATTTTGTAGGTAACAAAAGTAATAGAAGGGGTTTTGTTTGCATCATATATTCTATCACCATAGGTAAGTTCTAGTTTATCACATCCACTCCCAGAGCTTTTGGTTATTAATATTGGAACATAGTTAGAAGGAGATTTACTAGTATCGTCAAAATATTTAAACCCTGCCATACGTATATCTCTTACCAACATTCCAATTATATCTCTTCCTGTTTGACTTATCTTTGCTCTATCAATTACTTGTGAGTAAGTATTATTAACCGCCTGATAAGAGGTAAACATAGCAGCCATCATTATAACTGAAATTACTACTCCAATTAAAATTTCTATTAAAGTAACGCCAGATATTGATGTAATTTTTTTTTTCATTAATGAATTTGAAAATAGATAAATTTTTTCTTAGTTCCGTTATTTAAATTTACTTCCATACGACCAACGTAGATTCTGTCAAAAACATCTTCATTATGATAATGACAGTTAGTTCTATTTTTTCCATCAACCTTGACATTGTCTTTACAAATCTCATAAACTGTTAATTGTTTAATGTCCTTTGTTCCTCGACATTTAACTCTTCCAGAAGATTTATCTTTTTCTTTTGGAGCAAGTCTATGTGCCCATTTTTCTAACTTATTATCTATTGCAATATCAGTAGCTTTATAGGGATTTCCTGTTTTTTTTGTGCAGTCAATTTTTAAAGCATGAGTTTTTGATTTTGTTTCATCTGCCAAATATTCATATACATTTTTTTTTCCTTTTTTGGTAAATCTATCTCCAATTAAATCTTCAGCTACCAATGATACTAGGTAGTTCGTTTTTGTTCTTTCGCCTGAAACATCGATTGATTGCACGGAGTAGTTAACCATTTGAAATACAGCTACAAATCCTATTCCAACTATTGCAGTTGAAACTAAAGCTTCCAGTAGGGTTAAACCTTTTTCTTTAATTCTCTTACTGTCTATTCCAATCACTACCACTCCATTTGTATTTACTTACGTTACCAAACCTGGACCATTTTACCAAATAAGCAGGTTTTTCAAGACCTCCAGCAGCATTTCTTCCACATACAGAATTATTTTTTTTGGAATCATAAGCGCAGATAATTATGTAATTAGGTGTAGGAGCACCTTCAAGAGTTATATTTGTATTTGAAAGTTTTGAAAGATCTCCTGTAACTTTATAATAATTACCACTTTTTCCAAAACAAAGTGTAGCACCTAACGCTATTTGAGTACGTAACTCTGTTTTATCTAAAGCAAATTCTGCTTCTGGATTATAGACCTCAAAATAATCTGAAAAAGTAGTTCCTAATAAATTTATTGATTGATTATTTATTGTATCCCAGTGTCCACTTTGAGTTTGTTTACATTCTGGTTTTTTCTTAGGATCGTTTAATATTTCTGAAAATGTGGTGTCCTTCATTCCTTTTGTAAAAAAAACTGTGCTTTGACCTTTAACAGGTAATACCCATAATTGTGAGTAAGCAAAAGTTCCTCTTTGAGTTTGAGTTGCAATATTTGCAATCATGTTTGCAACTTTTTCTGTTGCAGATCTTATTTCTCTCTCTTTTTTCCATGAAGAAAAATTCGGATACGCCATGGCCGAAACTATTGCAACAATAGATATAACTACTAGCAATTCTAAAAGAGTAAAACCTCTAATGTTCCGATCTTGCTGCACCTGGATCAATTTTTCCTGACTTCACCAATTCTTCTAGAGATTTATCCATAGTAATCATTCCATCTCTAACTGCTGTTTGCATAATGCTTGGAATTTGGTGAATTTTTGCTTCTCGAATTAAGTTTTGAATAGGTGCAGTACATTTCATAATTTCGAAAGCACCTACACGGCCTGCGCCATCTCTAGTTTTTAGCAATCTTTGAGTAACAACCATTTTTAATGATGTAGATATTTGTGCACGAATTTGTTCTTGTTGTTCAGGTGGGAATACATCAATAATTCTATTAATTGTGCTTGGCGCTCCACTAGTATGCAATGTACCAAAAACTAAGTGACCAGTTTCAGCAGCCGTTAATGCTAAACTAATTGTTTCAAGATCTCTCATTTCTCCTACTAGAATTACATCTGGATCTTCCCTAAGAGCTGCTTTTAAAGCTGCCGCAAAAGATTGTGTTTGTTTTCCAACTTCCCTATGTGAAATTATACTTTTATTATCTTTATGAATAAATTCTACCGGGTCTTCAACGGTAATGATATTAGAAGTTCTCGTTTTATTTATTTCATTTACAATTGCAGCAAGTGTTGTTGATTTACCTGAACCAGTTGGACCTGTTACCAAAACCAAACCTTTATGAAAATCAACAATGTCATAAAGTGATTGTGGTAAACTAAATTGATCCATATCAGGAATTTTACTCTCAACTCTTCTGCAAACACAGGCAGGTCCATTTATAGTTTTATAAAAATTTGCTCTAAATCTTAAGCCACTTAAAGTAACCGCAGTATCTAGTTCATGTGTTGTTTCAAAACGTTCAAGCTCAACTTCATTGCAATTCATTGATAGTAAGTCTTTAAGATCTTGAGCGGTAACACTTACCTCTTGTACTTTTATAATTTCGCCTGTTTGTCTATAAGCTAATGGCGAACCAGCCCTTATATGAAAGTCGGATATTTTTTTATTATTTTTCGCTAATTCTTCTAATTTTTCGAACATTAATTGTATTGATACTATATATTAATAGATTTAGCCCAATAATTATTTTAAAAACACCCAATATAGACAGCAGAATATTTATTTCTAGTAAAAGTTGAGTATATAGTGTTATTTTATTAAATTATTTTTATGAAAAACCCATTTGCAAACTTATTTAAAAAAAAAAGTGTCAATGCAAAGCCTGAAGTCGGAGATAGTGAAAAGAAAAAAAAATCAGGTTTTTTTGATAAATTTTTAAAAAATAGAATAGGTAAGTCTGCAGTAAAAGGGGAA
This sequence comes from Pelagibacteraceae bacterium AG-439-F23, assembly GCA_003212415.1. Lineage (GTDB taxonomy): Bacteria > Pseudomonadota > Alphaproteobacteria > Pelagibacterales > Pelagibacteraceae > Pelagibacter. The sequence continues at coordinate 4,101 of QCPT01000003.1, read as the reverse complement.
GAGATTGTTGGTGTTGAATTAACACCAACGGAAATTAGATTAGCTCAGCTATCAAGTAATAAGTCGAACCAATGGGTGTTAGACAAATTTTTTGTTCATCCTATTCAAGGAATGCCTGAAAATGGAACAGTATTAGAAAACCCTGACAAAATTGGAGAAGAACTTCAAGTAGCTTTACAAAAATCAAAAGTAACTACATCAAATGCTGCAATAGCAATTCCTGTTACGAGTGCAATTATAAGAGTTGTTACTGCGCCTTTAATGTCAGATGAAGAACTTAAAAAAGCAATAGATACAGATTCTCTTTGGGAAAATTTAGTACAATTAACTGACAACCTAAATGATTATTCTATTTTTCACCAAGTGATTAATAGAGACAAAACAGGAAATACAATGGATATCCTTTTTGTTGCTTCAAAACTTTCAGACATTAATGGCTATACATCTATTATCAAAAAAGGTGGGTTAAACGCAGTAATTATTGATGTTAAATGTTTTGCCTTAAAGTCTGCAGTCGATCAAATGAACCAGTTATCTGGCTCTATAGAAGATAGCAACCTAACTGCAGTTTTAGAATTTGGATTAGATGAAAATTATGTGATGATATTATATGAGAATAACCCAATCATAACAGATATTTTTATAAGATCACAAGACAGATCAACTCTTCAAAAATCAGATAACCAAGAAGAGATGGATGCTCTAGTAAGAAGATATATTACCCAAGTAAAACAAGCAGTCCAAGATTTTGAAACGAAGTATGAAAAACGTATCAGAAATTTAAGAGTAGTTTCCAATTTAGAAAATGTAGAGACTTATCTTGGTAGTTTCAGAAAAAATTTATCAAATACTGGTTTTAATTTATTTGATCCAATTAAAGAAATAAAGGTGCCCGCTCAACTTGAACAGACAGTTAAGTATGAAAATAGATCTTATTTTTCAACAGTGATCGGTTTAGCATTTAGAAAACTAGATGTATTTGGATACTACAAGTTTGTAACCGCAGTAAAAAATATTAACCTACTTCCAAATAGAGAAAACATGATAGCTCAAAAAAAAGCCAAAGCTTTTTCAAACTTTGCTTTTAAAGGAGTTATTGGAGTAGTTTCTTTAATTTATATTGTGTTATTTGGATTATCATTTTGGCAAATAAATACATTAAATAAGAAATTAGTAGGATACGATGATATTGTTCAAACTCATGAACTAAGAACAATTGAAAAAGGCGTAGTAGAAAAAGAAATTAAATTTATTATTAAATCATTAAAAATAAGCAAATCTATAAAATCAAACAAAACTGCAAGCTTTAGAGTGTTGGCTCAAATAGCTTCAGCAGTACCAAAAAGAGTAAAATTTAACTCTCTAGAATACAACGGTTCAAGCCAAATAATTATTCAAGGTAGCGCTTATAGCGATCAAGATATTTTGAAATTAATTAGCAATTTAAACAATAAAAAATTAATTAAACAAGCATCGTTAGCAACAATGACCCTACCAGATGGTCAAAAAGCTGGAGCTCCGACAATGAAGGGTTTTAAAATAGCTTGTATATTGGAGAACATATAATGGATTTAAATAATATAAAATTAGAAGATATCTCAGCCAAACTTAAAGCGATTGATAAAAAAACATTAATAAAATTTGGCATAGGATTTGGTGCAATATTAATTTTTTTAATTGGTTATTATGTGATTTTAAATCCAATTGTAAAAAATAAAAAAGCTTTATATGAAGATAAAGTTTTAAAAGAAAATGAAATTGTACAGTTTGAAAATGAAATTATTTTAAATAAAAAAAGAATAAAAAAATTAGAACCAGAATTTAAAGAAACTTCTACTTTGTTTCATTCTAAAGCAGAGGTTGAAGGTTTATATCAAAGCTTAAGTAGATATGCAGGAGTTAATGGTTTGACAATTTCAAAAATTCAAAAGAAAAAACCGAAGCCAGTTTTAAAAGCTGGAGTAACTCAACAAGCTGAGGATTTATTAAAAAAGACCGATATATCATATTATAAAATTCCAGTAGAATACGAGATTAAAGGAAATTTTTTAGGATATATTAAATTCAAAAGGGCCATATCTAAGTCAAAAAAAATGCTTAACTTTGACAAAGAGACCATAAGTGTAGTACAAAACGATACAACCGGTGCGGTAATAGCAAAAGGCGAGTTAACAATAGTGGGAGTACCAGATGAATTTTTTTAAAAATATATTATTGATATTTTTTTTACTCTTTAGCTTTAACTTAGCATTTGCAGATACTAATGATTCAACAAAAGAGATAGTAGAAAAAGCAAAAGAAATAACAAAAGATCTGGAAAATAATAAAGTTGAAGAAGAAGATGTTCCTCTTAACGATCCATTTGCAGGAAATGAGGGTTCAAATACTTCAGTGAATTTAGAAACAGGCGAAGAAAGAGACGAAATGAGCCTGTATAATTTTAAACTTTCAGGATTAATTTCAGGAACTAACGCAAGTTACATAAGTTTAACTAATGCATCAGGCGAAGTTTTGACAATTACCCTAGGACAACACCTTGGAGAAATAAAACTAATTGATCTTAGATTGACCGAAGCAATTTTTCAAAAAGAAGATAAGTCATACATGATAATTGATTTTAACAATCAGATAAGAGAGACAGATGAATATTAAAAAATATTATTCTTTAGCTCTTTTAATAATTTTTGGTTTAGTGCTTAATAGTTGTGCTAACTTTAATCAAAAATATAATAAGCCTTTTAAACATAATACGCCATTAATAAAAAAAGATATAAGAACAACAGGTAAAGCTGAAATTGAAAAAACACTTGAGATGGGTCCTAAGCCTGTTGATGGTGATGCTGTTAAACTTAAAAAACGAAAAAAAATATCATCAGAAACTCAGAGAAATTATTTATTAATTCCAGACAACTATCCGCTTTTAAAACAAAGAGTTACTTTGAAATTTAGAAATTTAGATTTTAAAGAAACCATGAAATTAATGGGAAAAGTTGGAGAAATAAACGTGTTAGTTGGCGATGAAGTTGCGGGAGCAATATCGGCCGAACTTATCGATGTTCCTTGGGATAAAGCATTTCAGGCACTTTTAGACATGAAAAATTATGCATCTGATATTGATGTTACTAGTAATTTAATCAGAATTCACTCACCAGAAGTTTTAACTTCTCAAGAAACCTATAAATCTGAAAGAGCGCAAGCTGTAAAAAATAAAGTTGAGCTTGAAGACAGTGTTGAGCCAATAATATCTGAAATATTTAGGCTTTATTATATTTCTCCGTCTTTGGCCAAAACAACCATAGAAGAATTATTTCAATCAACAACGGGTGAAAGCACATATTCGCCAATTAAAATTACAGAAGAAACTGCAACAAGATCTATAATTGTTAGAGGTAAAGAGAAAGATTTAGACACAGTAGATAAAGTATTAAAAGAAATAGATATTAAAACAGAACAAGTTTTAATTGAGGCTTTTGTTGTAAAAGCAACATCAGATTTTGAAAGACAACTTGGTACTAGATTAGGAGGTTACTATCAAAGACAAGGAGAACAAATAGGTGGTGTTATAGGGTCAAGTAGTTCAGCAGGGACTTTAGATGATACATCTGCAGCATTACAACAATCTACAAAAGATATAATTACAAATATGCCTGCTGTTGGCGCTACTAGCGGAATAGGTATATTGAAAAAAACAGGATCAGCAGTACTTAAAGCAGAAATTACTGCCCTAGAAACCCTGGGTATTGTGGAAACTATTTCAAATCCAAAAGTTTTTACAATAAACAATCAGCCAGCAACAGTTACTCAAGGACAGGAAATTCCATACGAAACTACTTCAGAAGGTACAACTTCTACCTCATTTAAAGAAGCTGCATTAAAACTTCAAGTAACCCCAAGTATAATTGGTGATGGAAATGTTCTTTTAGAAATACAAGTTAACAATGATAGCGCCGATACATCGCAAGCTGAACCACCAATAACAAAAATGGAAATTGTTACAAAATTACTAGTTGCCGATGGAGACATAGTAGTAATTGGTGGAATTAAATCAAATGAAGTTTCCAAAGGTAGAGATCAAGTTCCAGGAATAGGAAATGTTCCAGT
>QCPT01000002.1 GCA_003212415.1 Pelagibacteraceae bacterium AG-439-F23 | reverse complement strand
TTTAAAACCAGGCAGCTGCCCTCCTTCCCCTGGTTTTGCACCTTGTGCAATTTTAATTTCTATTTCATTACAATTATTTAAATAATTTATTGTTACACCAAACCTAGCTGAAGCTATTTGTTTTACTCTTGAATTTGCACTATCTCCATTTTCTATAATTTCAAATCTTTTTTCATCTTCTCCGCCTTCTCCGCTACATGAAGCACCTTTAATTCTGTTCATTCCTATTGCCAAAGTTTCATGTGCCTCTTTAGATAAAGCGCCATGAGACATACTTCCACTTCCAAATCTTTTCATTATACTTGATGTTGATTCTACTTCGTCAATACTTATCGATTTTCTTGCTTTAAAATCTATTAAGTCTCTTAAGTTAATTGGCTTGAGGTTATAAATTCCATCAGCATATTTTTTATAAATATTATAAGAATTTTCTGTAACAGCAGTTTGGATTAAATGAATTAACTTACCTTGATATTGATGAGTTTCTCCATTCTTCCTGTACTTATAAATCCCACCAATTGGAAGAATATTAGAATTTGAATTAAATCCATCTTTATGAATTTTTCTTATTTTTTTCTCAATTCCATTCAATCCAATTCCAGAAATTTTTGATAGCATTCCTGGAAAATAATCTTTAACTAGCGATCTACTTAAACCTACTGTCTCAAAGTTACAGCCACCTCGATAGGAGCTTAATACTGAAATACCCATCTTAGACATAATTTTTAACAATCCAAGATTTATCGATTTAATATATCTTGAAATACATTCTTCAAAATTCAGTTTTTCAAAAAGCATTTTTGAATATCTTTGATGTATGCTATCAAGGGCTAAATAAGGATTTACAGTTGTTGCTCCAACGCCAATTAATGTTGCAAAAGAATGGGTATCAAGCGCGTCTCCTGTTTGAACGTTTATTGAAACATATCCTCTTAATCCAATGTTAATTAGGTGTGTATTTATTGCTCCAATACACAATAGCATTGGAATTGGTAATTTTTCCTTTGATATAAGTTTGTCGGTAAGAACTACTTGCTTAATTCCTTCTCTAACAAATTGCTCTACTTTATTTTTTAATTTGTTTAATGCATTTTCTAAATTATCTTCTAATCCAAAAGTGCAATCTAAAACTTTATAATTTTCTCCAAAATAATTAAGAAATTTTTCAAATTGAGAATTAGATAGTATTGGCCCATCAAGAACATAAATATTTTCTTTGGTTAAATTATCAAAATCTAAAATATTTCCTAAATTTCCAAATCTAGTTTTCAAACTCATAACTTTATTTTCTCTCAAAGAATCTATGGGGGGATTTGTGACTTGACTAAAATTTTGTCTAAAAAAATGATAAAGAGGCCTATACCTATCGGACAGAACTGCTAAAGGTGTATCATCGCCCATTGATCCTGTGGCCTCTTTTGCCTCTTCTACCATAGGATGGAGAATTGTTTCTAAATCCTCTATACTATAACCAAAACAATACTGTAAGTTTCTTAGTTGTTGTCCTGAAAATTCATTTTTTTCATTTTTAATAATAAATTTTTTACTTAGATCTATAATTTGATTATTAAAATTCTTATATCCTTTTGCTAAATAATTTTTAATTTCATTATTAGTATAAACTTTTCCTTTTTTTATTCTAACTCCTATTATTTCGCCCGGTCCCAATCTTCCTTTAGTAACAATTTTAGTTTCATCTATATCAACCATTCCTGTTTCTGAGCCAGCAAACAATAACTTTTCTTTAGTGACTGTAAATCTTAGTGGTCTTAAGCCATTCCTATCTGAAGCAACTATAACCCATTCATTATCGGTAGCCGCAATTGCTGCTGGTCCATCCCAAGGCTCCATAGTACTGTTTAGAAAATTAAATAACTGCAAGTGATCTCTGGGTAGTATTTTGCTTTTCTTAGACCATGCGTCAGGTATTAACATAAGTTTTGCTAAAGGTGCAGAATGACCGGACATATTAAGTAATTCAAATACATTGTCTAAAGATGCAGAATCTGAATTTTCTGTAAGAATTACTGGTTTCAAATTTTCCATATCTTCAAAATAAGGACTAAACATTTCTTCTTCATGAACTTTCATCCAATTAAGATTTCCTTTTAAAGTATTTATTTCTCCATTATGTGCTATTGCTCTAAATGGCTGCGCTAGATCCCAACTTGGAGCTGTATTTGTAGAAAATCTTTGATGAAAAATTGCAAATCTAGATATAAATCTCTCATCTTTTAGATCAAAATAAAAATCTGATAATGCTTCAGCTAAGAACATTCCTTTATAAATGATAGACATTGAACTAAACGAACAAATATAAAATTGATTTAAATTATTTTTTAAACACTCTTTTTCTATTTTTCTTCTAGTTTCATAAAGTTTTCGTTCTAATTCTTTTCCATCTAACGATTTATCTTTAGGTGTAAATAATATTTGAGTAATTTCAGGTCTTGATAACTCTGCTTTTGTACCTAAAACACTGGTATTAATTGGAACCTGTCTCCATCTATAAATTGTAAAATCATTTTTTAAAAGTTCAGTTTCAATAAATGTTTTACATTTTTCTTGTGCGCTATAGTCGTTTCTCGGTAAAAAAATCATTCCTATGCAAATTATTCCTCCATCATATTTACGTCCGTAATTTTCAATTTTTTCTATAAAAAACTTTTCTGGTATTTCTATATGTATGCCTGCACCATCTCCTGTTTTTCCATCTGCATCTATTGCACCTCTATGCCAAACTGCTTTAAGCGCTTCAATTCCTTGCTCAACGACTTTTCTAGATTTTAAACCTTCAGTAGATGCTACTAAACCTACTCCACAAGAATCATGTTCCATTGAGTCTTCATAAATATGGTTTTTTTTTAAAAGTTTTAGATTTTTTTTTCTTAATTTCATTATGCTACTTTTTTACTTTGAATTGATTTTAAATAATTATCTATTGATATTGCCACATCTCTTCCGTCTTTAATTGCCCATACAACCAATGAAGCCCCTCTTACAATATCACCAGCAGCAAATACGCCTGGTATATTTGTTTCCATTGTATCAAAGTCTGTTTTTATTGTTCCCCATTTTGTAACTTGTAATTTTTTCTCACCAAATAATTTTGGAACTTCCTCAGGATCAAAGCCTAATGCTTTTATAACAATATCAGATTTAATTTCAAATTCAGAATTTTTTTGTATAACTGGCATTCTTCTTCCACTCTCATCAGGTTCGCCAAGTTTAATTTTATCAACTACTAAACTTTCAACTTTATCTTTACCTTTAAATTCTTTTGGACTACTTAACCAAATAAATTCTACACCTTCTTCCTCGGCATTAAAAACTTCTCTTGCAGAGCCTGGCATATTTTTTTTATCACGTCTGTAAATACATTTTACAGATTTTGCTTTTTGCCTTATTGAAGTTCTAACGCAATCCATTGCTGTGTCTCCACCTCCAATTACTATCACATCTTTTTCTTTAGCATCTAGCGTTCCATTGTCAAACATATCAACTTTATCACCTAAGCCTTTCCTATTTGATGCGGTTAAATAATCCATAGCTGGAAAAATATTTTTTAAATCATTTCCTGGTATATTAACTTCTCGAGGTTTATAAACTCCAGTGGCAACTAAAATTGCATCATGTTTTTCTTTTAATTGATTTAATGTTAAGTTTTTTCCAACTTCAAAATTAAGAATAAATTTAATTCCTCCATCTTCTAAAAGTTTAATTCTTCTATTGACTACGTGTTTTTCTAATTTAAAGTTTGGAATACCATAAATTAGTAAACCACCCGCTCTATCATAACGATCATATATTGTAACTTGATAACCTTTCTTTCTAAGTTCTTCTCCACATGCTAGTCCTGCAGGACCAGCACCTATAATTCCAATGCTTTGATTTAGTTCTTCGACAACATCTATAGGTTTAACCCAACCTTTATCCCATGCTGTTTCTGTAATATATTTTTCAATTGAGCCGATTGTGACTGTGCCATGACCTGATTGTTCAATTACGCAATTTCCTTCACATAATCTATCCTGTGGGCAAATTCTTCCACATACTTCTGGCATGTTATTTGTACTTTGAGACAATTCATATGCATCTTCTAACCTTCCTTCTGCGGTTAATTTTAACCAGTCTGGAATATTATTGCTTAATGGGCAATGAACCTGGCAAAAAGGGACACCGCATTGTGAGCATCTGCTTGATTGCTGGCTGGCTTTTTCATTGATGAATTCCTCATATATTTCATCAAAATCAATCTTTCTCTGAATTTTATCTCTTTTTGATGGATTTTCTTGATTTATGTCCACAAATTTCAACATTTTTTCAGTCATCAAAATTGATATATATATCAATAAATTTAACAAATAAACCAGAATTAGGTCATAATATATGACTAATATTTATAAAAAACCTTATATTTAAAGGATTTTATAATATAATGCATATTTGTTATGCATTTAAGTTATTGCTTTATTTTAAAGATCTTTAGATTATCAAGATACTGTTTTAATGATCTCACAATATATTGAAGTTTTAATATTATCATTTATTCAAGGTTTTTCTGAGTTTATTCCAGTAAGTTCGTCTGGTCATTTAATAATAGTTTCAGAAATCTATAAATTTAATGTTAGTTCTTTGCAGCTAGATATTACTTTTCACTTGGGTTCTTTGTTTGCAATAATATTTTATTTTAGAAATGATTTATTAAAAATTACAAAAAATAAAAACCTGTTTTCATTAATAGTATTAGGATCATTACCATTAATAATTGTAGGTTATATATTTTTTACAACAGGATTGATTGATTATTTTAGAAACTTAAAAATAATAGCATGGACTACTTTGGTATTTGGATTACTTTTATTTTTTGCAGATAGATCTCAAATAAAACAAAAAATAGATGTAAACGTTAATTACAAAAGTATTCTAATTATTGGTTTGTTTCAAATGTTAGCTATAGTACCGGGAGTTAGTAGATCTGGAATAGTTATTACCGCTTCAAGATTCTTGAATTTTGATAGGGTAGACTCTTCAAAAATTGCTTTTTATTTATCTATTCCTGCTTTAGCAGGTGCAAGTTTTTTGGGTATTCAAGATATTTTAGAAACAAATATAAATTTTAATTTAATTTTTTTATTTTCAATTATTTTTTCATCGTTTATTTCATACTTAACAATTAAATATTTTTTAATATATGTAAAAAAATTTGATTTAAAATTTTTTGTATACTATAGAATATTTTTAGCATTAATTTTATTTGTTATTATTTATTCTTAGATAATTTCATTTCAGGTAGTAATTGAGAAAATAAAACACCTACTAGAATAAAAACACAACCCAGAATGTTGTTTATATTTAATATTTGACTCAAAATAATCCAAGCTGCAATAGTAGCAAAAACACCCTCTAAAGAAAAAATAATAGCGGCAGGAGCTGGTGATATATTTTTTTGTGCATAAATTTGCAAAACGAAAGCAATTCCACCTGATAATATACCCGCATAAAGAATTTGAATTTTTTGCTCCAATATATTTTTTATAATAATATCTTCAAAAGCAATTGCTAGAATAATTGAGCAAAGTGATACTATTATAGTTTGAATCAATCCTATCAATATAGGCGCGTTAAACTCTTTTATAATTTTACCGATAAAAATTATATGAAGACTCCAAAATATTGCTCCCAAAATTACAAGTGTATCTCCTAATCTAACTGTTGCATCATGAAAATTTGTAAGCAAATACCCTCCCATTACACATAAAATTACTGAAGGCCATACACTCCAATGAATATTTTTTTTAAATAGAAAAAAAACAATTATTGGAACCATTGGAACATAAAAAATCGTGAAAAATGCAGCGTTTGCAACATCAGTATACAATAAAGCCACTTGTTGAAAAAGTGTTCCTAAAAATAAAAATAAACCAATTAATATTGATAGATAAATAAATTTTTTTTGATCTTTAGAAACTTCTTTATAGGTATTTTTTTTTTCTAACAAAAAATAAAAAGGAATTAATGTCAAAAACCCCACAAAAAACCTTACACCATTAAATACATATGGTCCTATAACTTTCATTCCCGTATCCTGTGCTATAAATGTAGTTCCCCATATAAGAGTGCAAATTAAAGCACTGAATATTGAAGTAGATTTTGACATTTAATTAAATTGCTAATTTATAAGCAAAATTACTTCCAAGATTATCTTTTAAATCATTATTAAATCTAGCAGCTTCAGCGCCATCTATAATTCTATGATCATAAGATAAAGAAAGTGGCAATACAGTGCGAGTTATAAATTTTCCATTTATAAATAATTGTTTCTTATATGATCTTCCAATACCTAATATTGCTACTTCTGGATAATTTATAATTGGTGTAAAAAAAGATCCACCAATACCACCCAAACTAGTTATTGTAATTGATCCTCCAAAAAATTCTTTTTTATCTATTTTTAAATTTCTACAATCTTCGCTAACTTTTTTTAATTCTTTACTTATTTGATTGATGTTTTTTTTATCTACATTTCTAATTTTAGGTACCATTAAACCATGAGAAGTATCTACAGCAATTCCAATATGATAATATTTTTTCATAGTAATTTTTCCATTTTCTATATCATCAATAGAAGAATTAAAACTTGGAAAATTTTTCAGAGAAGATACTACCGCTTTAATTATAAAAGCTAATGGAGTAATTTTTTTTTTTTCTCCTGTATATATATCTTTTAAAGAACTTCTAAATTCTTCCATTTCAGTAATATCAGCTTCATCATGGTTAGTAACATGTGGAATATTTTTCCACGAATTAACTAAATGTGGTGCAGCTATTCTTTTTATTCTTGGTATTTCTTGAATTTCAACCTTACCAAATTCTGAGTGTTTATATTCGTTATTTATTTTAATATTTTCTTTTTTACTTATTTTTGAAGAAATAAATTCTTTTATATCTTTTTCGATTACTCTTCCTAATCTTTCACTGCCAGAAACATCTTTAACATTAATGCCTAATTCTCTCGCAAATTTTCTAGCTTTTGGACTAGCTAAAACATTTTGATTGTTTTTATCAGCTAAATCATTCATTTTATAATTTTGTAGGCATTGGTTTATTTTTATCAATATTGTATTTTTTTATTGCTTCTTCGGCATATTTGGATGCAATTAATTGTTCTTTGGCTAAAACACTTAGTCCATATGTAACTATATGTTGCTTGTCCACTTCAAAAAATTTTCTTAAATTTTTTCTTGTATCACTTCTTCCATAACCATCTGTGCCTAGTGAATAAAAACTCTTTGATATATAAGGCCTAATTTGATCAGAATTCATTCTCATATAATCTGACGCTGCTAAAATTGGGCCTTCGGTTTTACCTAAACATTTTTCAAGATATGTAATTTTTTTTTCTTCTGTTGGATTTAATAAGTTATATCTTTCAACCTCTAAACCATCTCTTCTTAATTCGCTAAAGCTAGTTACGCTCCATATTTCACTATCAATTTGGTATTCATTCTGTAAAACCTCAGCTGCTACCATCATTTCTCTTAAAATAGCTCCAGAACCTAATAGCTGAATCTTGATCTTTTTATATTTAGAATATTCTTTAATTTTATACATGCCTTTTAAAATTCCTTCCTCACAATTTTTTTCTTTTGGTATTTCTGGATGAGGATAATTTTCGTTCATAGTTGTAATATAGTAAAAAATATTTTCATTTTTTTCGTGCATTCTTCTAAGTCCTTCTCTGAAAATTACAGCCAACTCATAATGAAAAGTTGGATCATAAGAAATACAATTTGGTATAGTTGAGGAAATTATATGACTATGGCCATCTTGGTGCTGTAAACCTTCTCCTGCTAAAGTTGTCCTTCCAGCTGTAGCGCCAATTAGAAAACCTCTTGTTTGACTATCTCCTGCAGCCCATGCAAAATCTCCAATTCTTTGAAACCCAAACATAGAATAAAATAAATATATTGGTATCATTTCAATATCGTGGTTCGTATAAGATGTTCCTGCAGCTATCCAAGATGACATTGATCCTGATTCTGTAATTCCTTCTTCTAAAACCTGTCCGCTTTTTTCTTCTTTATATGAAGAAAGTTGCGCAGAATCTTCTGGCTCATATTTTTGACCTTCATGTGCATAAATTCCGATCTTTTGAAAAAATCCTTCCATTCCAAAAGTTCTTGCTTCATCTGGAATAATAGGAACTAATTTTGGAGCAACATTTTTATCTCTTAATAAATTAGTTAAAATTCTAACCAGGGCCATAGTTGTGGACATCTCTTTATCGCCAGTTGAAACTTTCATAAAATCAAAAATATCTTTACTTGGAGTTTTAATAGGTTTTGAATAGGAAGTTCTTTCAGGTATGAAGCCTCCTAACTTCATTCTTCTCTCTTTTAGATATTTGATTTCTTCAGAATTTTCATCTGGTTTGAAATATTCAATATTTTTAACTTGTTCGTCGTTTAATGGAACATCAAATCTATCTCGGTAATATAACAAATCATCTACATCTAGTTTCTTTTGTTGGTGGGTAGTGTTTACACTCTCTCCAGTTTTTCCCATGCCATATCCTTTAATTGTTTTAGCAATAATAATTGTTGGGCTGTCAGTGTTTTTAACAGCCTTATCATAAGCCGCATAAACTTTGTGAGGATCATGTCCGCCACGATTTAATCTCCAAATATCTTTATCAGACATTGTTGAAACTAATTCTAGAGTTTCTGGATATTTACCAAAAAATTTTTCTCTAACGTATAATCCATTTCTCGCTTTAAAAGCTTGATATTCACCATCAACTGTTTCATTCATTATTTTTATAAGATGACCAGTTTTATCATTTGCTAATAATGAATCCCAATAAGAGCCCCAAATTACTTTTATAACATTCCACCCTGCGCCTCTAAAAATACCTTCTAGTTCTTGAATTATTTTTCCATTCCCTCTAACCGGTCCATCTAATCTTTGCAAATTACAATTAACCACAAATATGAGATTGTCTAAATTTTCTCTAGCCGCTAAACCAATCGCACCGAGTGACTCGGGTTCATCCATTTCCCCATCTCCCAGAAAACACCAAACTTTTCTACCTTCATCTTTCATTAATCCTCTATTGATTAAATATTTCATGAATCTAGCTTGATAAATTGCTAACATTGGTCCTATTCCCATTGAAACAGTTGGGAATTGCCAAAAATTTGGCATTAACCATGGATGAGGATAAGATGAAAGTCCTCCGTGTTTTACCTCTTGTCTAAAACTATCTAATTGTTTTTTGCTTAGCCTTCCTTCTAAAAAAGCTCTCGCGTACATTCCTGGTGCACTATGTCCTTGAAAATAAATTAAATCCCCTCCAAATTTATTGTTTTTTGCTCTCCAAAAATGATTCATTCCCACATCATATAAAGTAGCTGCAGATGCAAAAGTTCCTATATGGCCGCCTAATTCTGGAAATTTTTTATTGGCTCTGACAACCATAGCTGCAGCATTCCATCTAATGAAAGATCTTAACTTACGTTCTATGTTTTGGTCTCCAGGAGACTTTGCTTCCTCCTCTGGAGATATAGTATTTATATAAGGAGTATTTCTAGAAAGAGCTAAATCTGATCCTTCTTTATATGAATGTTCAATTAATTCTTTTAATAAAAATTGCGCTCTTTGTTTTCCATCTTTTTCTAGAACAGCAGAAATAGAATCTAGCCAATCTTTTGTTTCAAGTGGATCAATGTCCTTATTGTTAGCTACAATTTTAACTTCTTCTTTTAATTTTTTTGATTTAATTTTTTTATCTTCTGTTTCAATTACATCGTCAGTTTGATCTATTGAGCTTTCAGCTTCTTGAATTATTTTTTCCGTAACCGGCGGTATTTTTTCATTACTTTTTTCTTCGTTTGAAGATAAAGTTAATATTAAATCTCCCTTAGAAACTTTATCGCCTATTTTGACGTTAATACTTTCAACTTGACCTTCGTGACTTGATGGAACCTCTACGCTAGATTTATCACTTTCCAATGTTACTACTGGATCGTTTTTATTGATTTTTTGACCTTTTTTTACCAATATTTCTATTATCTCAACATTGTCAAAATCGCCTATATCTGGAATTAATAATTTTGAACTCATTTATAAAGACTATTATATACACAATAATTGCTAAAATATGAATTTACATTAAAAATAATGTAATAAAATTTAATATTTTGCGCCTGTAGCTCAATTGGATAGAGCGCTTGGCTACGGACCAGGAGGTTCTGGGTTCAACTCCTAGCAGGCGCACCAAAGAGGTAAAATGAAGATATCTTTACAAAAATCTGTAATTTATTTTTTTTGTATAGCGTCGATATTATTAGTTCTAATTACAATATCAATCTAATGAAAAAAAAATTTGAACAATTAAGTACCAAGTCTGGATATATGAAACATAACGGTGGATTATTATTTAGAGAGATTTCTAAAAATGAGTACGAATTCAAAACTAAAATAGATAAAAATCATTTAAATATGGCAGGAATTACTCACGGTGGTTATATAGCTTCCATTATTGATGCTGGAGCGGGCACTGGAGCTCATAGATCAACTAATGGTAAACCATGTGTTACAATTTCCCTAGATATAAAATTTATAGGTTCAACAATATTAGGAGATGAAATTATTGGATTTACAAAAATTCAAAAAGTAACAAATAGTATGGTTTTCTTAATTTGTCATTTAGAGAGCAAAGGGAAACTAATTGCTACCGCTTCGGGTATATGGAAAATTTTAAAAAAACCTCTACCCAATGCTGGATTTGGCGGTTAGATAGTTCTTCTTTTATTTAGATACCCAAAAACTAATAATAATAATAGCGCAATTGGATATACTAATTTTTTGTTTGGTCTATTTGAGTTTTCGATTTTAAATTCAGTAATATAATCTCCCATTTCAATTCCAGCTTTTTTTGCATTTCCATTCCATTTTATAGTATCAACTAAAATTTTATCTTCATCATTTATCAAATTAATTCCGTATTCTTCTAAATTATATTGATTATCAAAAGTATTTTTTTCTATCAAAAACAATTTGTACCTTTCTCCATATTCACTTACTCTTGTAACTTTTATTCTTACTTCTTTTTTTGGATCTAATTTTATATTTTGAATTTTATCTAATTCTAGATAATTATATTTAGGATAAAATTTATTTAAAACAAATTCTGGAGAAAGAAATGAAATTGAAATTACAAGAAAAATAATTATTTCATACCATCTTAGTTTATTAATAAACCATCCTTGTGTTGCGGCTGTAAATATTAAAATACCAATTAAGGAAGTTGCAATTACTAAAAGTGCATGCCATATATTTTCAATACCTATTAATAGTAATTCATGATTAAACAAAAATACAATTGGAAGAATTCCAGTTCTAAGGCTATACCAAAATGCTTGGGCACCAGTTCTAAGTGGATCCCCTCCTGATATTGCTGCTGCCGCATATGATGCAAGCCCCACTGGAGGTGTTACGTCGGCCATTAGTCCAAAATAAAAAACAAACAAATGAACTGCTATAAGTGGAAAAATAAAACCAGAAGCATTACCTACATCAACTAAAACAGTTGCCATTAATGATGCAACAACAACATAATTCGCAGTAGTCGGTAGACCCATTCCTAACAATAAACACAAAATTATAGTTAAAAATAAAAGAATTATCACATTGTCTTTAGCAATTGACTCTATAACAATGATTAAGTTGGTACTTAAACCAGTTGATCCAACTGCACCAACTATTACTCCTGCTGTAGCAATAGCAATACCTACGCCAACCATATTAATAGCACCTTTTTCAAATCCAACAATTGTTTGATTAAACCAGTTTATTAAAGAATATTTAAAATCTTTTTCTTTTATAATTTTGTTTATCAAATTTACAAAAATTAGAGATAAAGTTGCATAAAAAATTGAATATGAAGCTGTAAATCTCATATAAACTAACAAGTAAATTAAAACAAAAATTGGTATTAAAAAATGAAGTCCCGAAAAAAAAATTTTTTTTAAATTGGGAACGTCTTCATCATCCATTCCTTTAAGATTTAGTTTTAGTGCTTCTAAATGAGAAATATAAAACAATGCAATATAAGAAATAATTGCTGGCAAAAATGCATGCTTAACAACTTCAAAGTATGTTACTCCGATAAAACTTGCCATTACAAATGCTGCGGCGCCCATAACTGGAGGCATAATTTGGCCGTTAACTGATGATGAAACTTCTATGGCTCCCGCTTTTTCTTTTGAAAAACCAGTTTTTTTCATTATTGGAATTGTAAAAGTTCCAGTTGTTACGGTATTTGCAATCGATGATCCCGAGATTAATCCAGTCATACCAGAGCCTAAGATTGCTGCTTTTGCTGGCCCTCCTCTCATTTTTCCAACCATAGCAAAAGCTAAATCTAAAAAATATTTTCCTCCACCAGCTGTTTCTAAAAGAGCCCCAAATAAGACAAATAAAAAAATAAAATCAACAGAAACACCAATTGGAATTCCAAATATAGCTTCTTGATCAAACCATTGAAATCCCACTAATCTTTTTAATGATAAACCTCCATGTGAAATCATATCAGGAGCATATTTTCCAAAATATGAAAATAATAAAAAACAAATTGCTATTACTACTAATGGAACTCCTATTACTCTTCTTGTCGCTTCAAGTAATATTAAAATTCCACATATTCCAATTATTAATTCTACCGGAATTATGAAATTTTCGGTTAACGTAATTTTTAAAAGAATGCCTCCTCTTTCAACCAATTGATCATAAAAAAAATAAATGTATAGACAACAAAAAGTTCCTATTGCACTAATTAATATATCTATTGATGATATTTTTTTTCCTCTTGAATAAGGAAATATTAAAAATGCAAGCAACAAAGCAAATCCCAAATGAATGGCTCTTGCTGGCAAACCTTTGAACATTCCAATATTAAACCAAAACGGAAAAGGAGATGCATACCAAAGTTGAAATAGAGACCAAATAATTGCAATAGCTGCAACAATTTTTAAATGTATCCCAGTTAAATTTTTAGTAGGCGATAAATCTTCCTGGATTTTACTTTTAATTTTTTCACTATTGTTTTCAATCATTTAAAAAAGATATATTACTACAAAAAAAAAGGCCCAACAAATATATTGGGCCTTTTTAAATTTGTTTATATTAAATAGATTACATTAATCCAACTTCTTTATAATATCTTTTAGCACCTTCATGCAAAGGAGCCGATAAACCATCAGCAATCATATCTTCTTTTTTTAGAGGAGCAAAAGCAGGATGTTGTTTTCTGAAGTCATCAAAGTTCTCAAAAACAGCTTTTACAACCAAATAAACAAGATCTGCTTCAACGGCATTACTCGTTACAACAGTTGCTTTTACACCAAAAGTAGTAGCATCTGAATTTTGCCCAGTATAAGTGCCTGCTGGAATTACTGCTTTAGCATAGTAATCAGCGCCATCAATTAATCCTTGAACAGGTCCACCTGTTAAATTAATTGGTTTTGCTTTTGCAGCACAAGTAGCTGCTTGCTCCATTGCTCCATTTGGAAATCCAACAGAATATCCATAAGCATCAATTTTACCATCACATAAAGCTTTTACTTGTTCTGATGAAGTTAATTCAGTTACAGATTTAAAGAAACTGTTATCAACTCCCATTGCTTTCATAAGCTCTTCCATAGTTCCTCTTTGACCAGACCCAGGGTTACCTATGTTAACTACTTTTCCTTTTAGACCACTAAAATCTGAAATACCAGATTTTGCACTAGCCCAAATTTGGAAAGGTTCATTATGAACAGAAAATACTGCTCTTAAACCTTTAAACTGTTTTCCTTCCCATTTGCTAGAACCATTTACCGCATGATATTGCCAGTCAGATTGAGCAACACCAAATTGAAATTCGCCTTCTTTTATTTGGCCAATATTATAGTTAGAACCTCCAGTTGATGGAGCCGTACATCTATAAGCTTTATCTATACCTTTTTTTCTTCCATGCTCTTTAGCTATAGCTGATTTATGCAACATTTTGCAAATAGCGTTACCAGTTTGGAAATATACTCCAGTTGGACCTCCTGTTCCTATCGTAAAAAACTCTGCAGATTTAGCAACAGTATTAAATGAAAATAATGCTGCAAAAAGTACCAGAGCACTTAATAGGGTAGATAATATTTTTCTCATTTTCCCTCTCTTTAGTTAATTATAATAAATAATTGAAACAAAATTTAATTAAATTGTCCAGAAGTTTATTAGAATAATTCTAATGTTATATTAGGCTTTTTCAACCCAATCTTTAATTTTTTTTGTTCCTTCTGTAATTTTTGGGGCAAATTTTTTAATTAAATCTTCATCTAATTTCGTATCTAAATTTATGTTTGAGATGAAATTTTTTCCATCAAAATCTGTATAGCTTAAGCGGCTTATCATTTTTTCGCCTGAAAATCCAAAGTCAGATCCAGGTAAAATTGCTACACCCTTTTTGTTTAAAAGGTCAGCACACATTTCCGTGGAAGTTTTAAAATTTTTGTTTAAAAATTCTGGCATTAAATAAAATCCACCCATTGGTTTGTTCATAATAACATTGTTTGATTTTAAATTATTAAAAACATATTCTCCTACTGCTTTTAAAATTTTTTTTGATTTTAAGATGTAATCTTTATGATCTTCATTAAACGCTGATAATGCAGCAAATTGAATTGGTGCGCTAACTGACGAAAATGTTTCGCTAGCCAAAACTTTCATTGAATTTTTTAGGTTATTTAATTCATTTGGAATTACAAAATAACCAAGTCTCCATCCTCCTGCACCACACCATTTACTAAGTCCATTACTAACAATAACTTTTTCTGGACAAAAATTTGATATGGATTCATAACTTTCATCAAAAGTTAGTTCGGAATAAATTTCATCAGATAAAACAATTATTTTATATTTTTTTACAATTTCACTTATTTGTTTTAGATTTTTACATACTTGCCCTGACGGATTATTTGGGGAATTTAAAATTAATAAATAATTTTTTTCTTTATTTTTAAGTACTAATTTTTCAATACTTTCTGCTGATGGGTACCAATTATTTTCAGCAAAAGTTTCGATCCAATGCAATTTATTGTCTGCTATGATTGACTGAGGTTTATAAGAAACCCAGCTCGGAGTAGGAAGTATTACATCTCCATAAAAAGAAATATGAAGTAAAAACATAAGTTCTTTTGATCCAGGTCCAACAATTACTTGTTCTGATGAAAAATTTTTATTTTTCTTTTTTGATTCATATTTTGAAATAGAAACTCTGAGATCCTCTAAACCTTGGATAGGTAAATAACTTTTTTGATGTGCATTTTTTTTAAGTTCCTCAACAATTTTATTTGGAACTGGAAAAGGTGACTCTCCAAAACCAAATTTAATAATTTCTTTTCCTTCTTTTTCTAATTTTTTTGAGATTTCATTTATCCTTAATGTTGCAGATAAATTTAGGCTCTTAATTTTATTTTTAATCATTATGTTTCTAATTGTTTTAAATTCTTAAATTGTTTTAATACATTTGGATTTGCTAGTGCTTCAATATTTTTAATCTTATTTCCTTCAATTACATTTTTAACAGCCAATTCTACGATTTTACCATTCTTGGTTCTGGGAATATCGCTGACTTGTATTATTTTTGCAGGCACGTGTCTTGGTGATGCTTCTGATCTTATAGTTTTTTTTAACTTATTAATAAAATAATCATCCAGTGTATTAGGTTTGTTAAGAACTAAAAATAATACTATCCTTACATCATTGTCCCACGATTGACCTATAACAATAGATTCTTTTACATTTTTAAATTTTTCCACGACTGAATAAATTTCTGCTGTTCCAAGTCTAACTCCTCCTGGGTTTAAGGTAGCATCTGATCTTCCATAAATAATATATCCACCATTTTTTTTTCTTTCTGCATAATCTCCATGATGCCAAATATTTTTAAATTTTTTAAAATAAGCATTTTTGTATTTTTTGTTATTTTTATCATTCCAAAACAATTTTGGCATTGATGGAAAAGGTGTTTTACAAACTAGTTCTCCTTTTTTATTTATTAATGATTTTCCTCTATCTGAAAAAACATCAGTATTCATTCCTAAACCATTATTTTGAATTTGACCTTTGTAAACTGGAGAATAAATATTTCCTAAAACAAAACAAGAAACTAGATCTGTTCCTCCTGCTATAGAAGCTAGATGAACATTTTTTTTAATATTATCATAAACATATTGAAAACTGTCACCTGAAAGAGGTGAGCCTGTCGAACAAATCGTTTTTAATTTTTTTAATTTATATTTTAAATTTATTTTTATATTTAATTTTCTCAATTGGTCAATGTATTTTGCACTTACACCAAAAAGAGTAATTTTTTCTTTATCTGCAATTTTAAACAATAGATCATCTTTTTTATACATTGGAAAACCATCAAACAAAACAATAGATGCACTTGATGCAAGAAACGTTAAAAGCCAATTCCACATCATCCATCCACAAGTAGTAAAATAAAATACATTATCTCCAGGTTTTACTTCACAATGTAATTGATGTTCTTTTAAATGTTGCAGTAAAACACCCCCCGATCTATGACATATGCATTTTGGTTTACCTGTAGTTCCACTTGAATACAAAATTGCTAATTCATGATCAAAATCAAATTTTTTAAATTTAATTTCATTATATTTAATTTCATAGATTTTATTTAAATTATGGATTTTTGTTCCTTTTATTCTTTTTTGCTTTAAATATTTTTTTCCAGGATAATTTACTATCAGGACAGTTTTTATTGATTTTATTTTATTTAAAATTAAAGGAAGTCTTGCTAAAATATTTATTTCTTTGCCATTATAATAATATCTATCTGTTATAATTAATATTTTTGGTTTTATTTGAGAAAATCTTTCTATTAAACCCTGGGTTCCAAAATCAGGGGAACATGAAGACCATATAGCGCCAATTGTTGAAGCGGCCAAAAAACATTCAACTGTTTCTATTTGATTTGTCATATAAGCTGCTATTCTATCTTTTTTGGAAATTTTGTTTTTATTAAAAAAATTGATTAGCTTTGAAGTATTATGATTTAATTTTTTCCATGATCTTACTTCTCTATAACCATTCTCACTAATGAAAGTAACAGCTTTAGTGTTATCTTTTTTTGAAAGAAGATTTTCTGCAAAATTTAACTTTGAATTTACGAAAAATTTATTTTTTATAAATTCTTTTGAATGTTTAAATTTCTCAACTTTTCTACCTTTAACATTTGTATAGTCCCAAACCGAACTCCAAAATGAATCTAAGTTTTTTACGCTCCAATTAAATAATTTTTTATAATTCTTATTTGACTTAAAATTAAATTTTTTTGAAATAAATTTTTCAAATTTATATAAATTCGATTTTTTCTTTATGGATAAAGACGCCTCCCATAATTTTTTGTTCATAAAAAATTATATTGAATTTATTAAATTTATGGTAACCTTTAATATACAAAAAATTAAAATGAGAACTTTTTCCTCAATGATTCGGACCTGTTTTAGTCTATTTTTGTTCTTTTTGGATAACAAAATATAGTAGGTAAAAAAAATATCATACTAAAGGTTGAAATGAAAAAAAATAAAATATCTGCAGTGCTAGGTCCAACTAATACTGGAAAAACCTTTTTAGCAATAGAAACTATGCTTTCATTTAACTCCGGAATGATAGGTTTTCCCCTAAGATTACTCGCAAGAGAAGTTTACGATAAAGTAATAAAAAAAATTGATCCTTCAAAAGTTGCACTAATTACAGGAGAGGAAAAAATTATTCCCATAAATGCTAAATATTTTTTATGCACAGTTGAATCTATGCCAATAGATAAAGATTTAGAGTTTGTTGGGATTGACGAAATACAAATGTGTAATGACCATGAAAGAGGGCATATTTTTACAGATAGACTTTTAAATCTTAGAGGTGAAAAAATAACAATGTTGATGGGTTCAAATACAATCAAAAATATAATTGAAAAATTAGATGATGATATTGAATTTATAAATAAAGAAAGATTTTCAAAATTATCTTTCAGTGGGTACAAAAAAATTTCTAGAATTGAAAGAAAAAGTGCAATTATAGCTTTTTCCACTGAAGAAGTTTATGCAATTGCAGAACTAATTAGACGTCAAAAAGGTGGTGCGGCTATTGTAATGGGATCTTTAAGTCCTAAAACAAGAAATGCGCAGGTAAACTTATATCAATCTGGTGATGTTGATTACCTTGTTGCTACTGACGCAATAGGGATGGGAATAAATATGGATTTAGATCATGTTTATTTTTCAAGCTTAAAAAAAT
Organism: Pelagibacteraceae bacterium AG-439-F23; assembly: GCA_003212415.1. GTDB lineage: Bacteria > Pseudomonadota > Alphaproteobacteria > Pelagibacterales > Pelagibacteraceae > Pelagibacter. Next base: position 82,697 of record QCPT01000002.1, on the reverse strand, counting down.
TTGATGGAAGAAAACTTAGAAGATTAAATTTATATGAAATTGGACAAATAGCAGGCAGGGCTGGGAGATATATTAATAATGGATATTTTGGAGTAACAGGTGATTGTGATAAAATTAGCTCTGATGAAGCAGAAGTGATTGAAAAAAACAAATTTACTGAAATTGAAAATATTTTTTGGAGAAACTCTAAACTTAATTTTAATAATAAAATAAGTTTAATTAAATCTCTAGATGAAAAACCTAACAAAACTTGGTTAAAAAGGATAAATGAATGTGAAGATGAGAAAATTTTAAAACATTTTTTAAAAAATACACTAAATATAAATATTGAAGATAATTCTGAAATTTTAAAAATAGTTTGGGAATGTTGTCAAATTCCTGATTTTGTTAAAAAAACTTATGGTCATCATATAGAAGTGGTAAGCAAAGTTTTTAAATTTTTAACAGGAAAATCTAAAAAAATTCCTAATCAATATATGAAAGAACAGTTATCAGTGTTAGATAAATTAGATGGGAACGTGGACTCTTTGTCAAATAGAATTGCAAATGTAAGAACCTGGGCTTATGTCTCAAATAAATCTAATTGGGTTGAAAACCAAGATTATTGGATTGAAAGAACCAAACATTTAGAAGATAGACTATCAGACAGACTGCATGAAGAATTAACAAAAACATTTATAGATAAAAGAGCAAGTGTTTTAGCAAAAGGATTAAAACAAGATATATTGTTTGATACACAAATAATAGATGAAGAAAAAGTTATGATTAACCAACAATATATAGGCCATCTAAAAGGTTTAAAGTTAGAATTAGATTTTAAAGTAGATGCTTTAGATGCTGATATCAAATCATTAAAAAAAGCAGCAAGACAAAATGTCAGTCCAGAAATAATAAAAAGAATTTCTCAAATTATGGATAATGGATTAATTGAATTAAAAGATGATTTTAAGATTTACTGGAAAAATTATCCAATAGCAAAATTGATTTCTGGTTCAGACTATTTAAATCCCCAAATACATCTAATTATTGATGAAATGATTGAAAACGATGAAAAGTCAAAATTAAATACATTTTTACAAAAATGGATAAACAGTAAAATAAAAATAGAACTTAAAAGTCTTATAGATTTAAAAAATATTAATGAAACCAATTCAGAACTTAGAGCACTTTCTTATCATTTATATGAAAACAATGGTGTAGTTAAAAGAGAAGATGTATCAATATATCTTGATAAACTAAACCAAGAAGAAAGAAAAAAGTTAAGAAAAATTGGTGTTAAATTTGGAAGGTATCATATTTTTTTATTTAAATTATTTAAACCAAGCTCTGTTTCATTGAGAATACTTTTGTGGAAAAATTTTAACGAGAAAAATTTAAATCTTTTGCCACCAACCTTTGGTCTTAACTTTTTAGAAGACAAAAATAAAATTAATAAAGATTTTATGTTGCTTTGTGGATTTGAAAAATTTGATAGATTTTATGTTAGAATAGATATATTAGAAAGACTTTTTATTTTAATATTAAACTCAAATAAAGATAATAAAAATAATGAAATAAAATTAAAACCTGAAATGTTAAACTTGCTTGGATCAAATAAAGAAAATTTTACAAAACTTTTACAAAATATGGGATATAAAACATTCAACAAAGACAAAGATGTTTACTTTAAATACATTTCAAATAAAAAAAAATTTATAAAAAGAACAAAACAAATTGATAAAGCAGATAATCCATTTGGAATATTAAGTGAATTAAATTTAAAATAATGTTTAGTTTGTTTAAAAAAGATAAGAAAGAAAGAAAAAATAATTTATCCTTAATTGCAGTTGCTTCTCTTTTAATGCATTCTGCAAAAATAGATGAAAACTTCACAGATAAAGAAAGAAAAATAATTAAAAACGCTTTAATTGAAATGGGTGCAAAAATTGATGAAATTGACAAAATTATTGAAGAATCTGAAAAAAGAGAAAGAGATTCAAATCAAATTTTAGATTTTACTAGAGAAATTAAAAATATTAATGAGGACAAAAAAAAATTCATCATAGAGGCGCTTTGGAACATAATTTATTCAGATGAAAATGCTGATATGTATGAATCAAATCTAATGAGAAGATTGTCAGGCTTATTATATTTAGATAATAAAACTGTTGGGGATATAAAGGAAAAAGTTATAAAAAAAAATAATGACATACCTAGTTAATGACAAGTGTATAAAATGCAAGTTGACAGATTGTGTAGAAGTTTGTCCTGTCGATTGTTTTTATGAAGGAAAAAATATGCTTGTAATTAAACCTGATGAGTGTATAGATTGTGGCGTTTGCGAACCAGAATGTCCTGTTGATGCTATAATTTCAGATACTGAAAAAAGTAGTGACAAATGGCTGGAGATAAATACAAAATACTCTGAAATCTGGCCAAACATAAGTGAAAAAAAAGATCCTCCTAAGGATCATGAAAAATTTAAAGATGTAGAAGATAAGTATGAAAAATATTTTAAAGAAAATCTTGAATAAAAAAAAAGTAGTAAAAAAAACAAAAAAAACAAAAAAAACAAAAAAAACTTCTAAAGTTTCTAAAGTTAGTAAAACTGCTAAAAAAATAAAATCAAAAAAATTATCTAAGAATAATAAGACTAAAAAAATATCAATAGCAAAACCTATAAAAAAAGAAAAAATAGAGACTAAAAGTGAAGCTTTAAGAATATCAAAAAATAGTGAACAAAAACCTGAAATAAAAAAAATAAAAAAACAAGAAACTGAAAAAAAACAATATAAAGCAAAAGATTATGTTGTTTATCCAAAGCATGGTGTGGGACAAATTACTGAAATAAAAAAAATTAACATTGGTGGAATAGATGTTGAAACCTATGTTTTAAAATTTGAAAAAGATAAAGCTAATGGCATGGTGCCAGTAAACAAGCAATCACATTTAAGACCGCTAGCTACAATTAATCAAGTTAACAAATGTATAAGTATTTTAAAAAGCAAGCCAAAAATTAAAAGATCTATGTGGAGTAGAAGAGCTCAAGAATATGAAGCAAAAATCTCATCAGGTAAAATTTATGATTTAGCTGAAGTTGTCAGAGATCTAAATAAAGGCGATGATTTAATGATAGATCAATCATATAGTGAAAGACAACTATTTGAAAAAGCGTACGATAGACTTTTATCTGAATTTCAAATAATTATGAATTCAAATTTGGAAAATACTCAAAAGAAAATTGATAAAGCTTTAAAAAGAAATTTAGAAAAACAAATTCAAAAAGCAAAGGAAACTACTTCAAATCAAAATTTAGAAGAAAAAATAGAATTAGCACAATAAAAAAACGCTTCCCACGCAAGCGCCATGAGAAGCGTTCTTTAAAAAGAATAGTAACTATCTTCTTCTTCTTTTTTTAGCTTTTTTCTTAGCTTTTTTCTTAGTCTTCTTTGCAGCTTTTTTTCTTCTTTTAGCCATCTTTAGCTCCCTTTTTTATTAACGAATCTTTTTGATTCGTTTAGTTACCTTTTTTTATTTTTTTTAAATAGTTATGTCAAATCTTTAATTATTCTTAATAAATTAAAAAATTATTTTTTATTTTTAATTTTAAAATTATAAAAAAAAGTTAAGTAAATTGCGATTAATAAACTGTTTTAAAAAATAAAATTAATAAAGTTTTTCTAATTCTTTTTTATATTTTTCTGTAACTTTTTTTCTTTTTACTTTCATTGTTGGTGTTAACAAACCATTTTCTATAGAAAAATTTTCGTCTATTAATTGAATTCTTTTTATTTTTTCTACTAAAGTTAATTTTTTATTTATATTTTCAATTACATGATTTATTTTATCTTTTTCTCCAAAAAATTCTTTGTTTGGAACAATTAAAGCAACTAAATAATTTTTTTTATCTCCGTACACCATGCATTGATCAATTTCTTGTTCATTTGTAATCATATTTTCAATTTTTGCTGGCGAAATATTATCTCCTCCCGCACTAACTATTATATCTTTTTTTCTGTCTGTAATTTTTAAGTAACCGTCTTCGTTGTTTATTTCTCCTATATCTCCTGTATGAAGCCACCCATCTTTAATTACTTTTTCTGTTTCATCTTTTTTATTCCAATATCCTATCATCACATTTTCACCTTTAACCAAAATTTCTCCATCTTCTGCTATTTTAACCAAATTGCCTTTAAATGGTGGTCCAACGGTTTCTACTTTAATTTTATGTATTGGGTTACAGCTAACTATAGGGGAGGTTTCTGTTAAACCATAACCTTGTAAAGTTGGTAGTCCTATCGAATTTAAGAATTCTCCTATTTCTCTATCTAACGCTCCTCCTCCAGAAATAAAAGCTTTTAAATTTCCACCAAACTGATTTTTTATTTTTTTTCTCACTAATTTCTCTACTAATGAATTTGTTAATTTTTCCAAAAAAGTCATTTTTTGCTTTAATAACTTTTTCTTACCAAGACGAATAGTTGCCGAAATTAATTTAGCTTTTAAGCCAGTTTGTTTTTTCAAGTTAATATTTATTTTGTTATAAAGATTCTGATAGAATCTTGGCACGGCTGTCATAATAGTTGGTTTTGCTTCAGATATATTATCTAAAAGTTTTTCTATTTTTTCTGCATAAAAAACTTTTGCTCCAACTGCAATTTGTGCAAATTGACAACAGTGTTCATAAGAATGTGAAAGAGGAAGCCAAGTCAAAAATACAGGCCTTGAATCAATTAATGGTTTCATAATTTCACATGCTCCTACAAGATTATTTAAAATACCACCATGGCTTAAAATTACACCTTTTGGGTTTCCACCTGTTCCTGAAGTGTAAATTATGCAAGCGGCCGAAGTTCTTTTTAAATTATTATTTTCAACTTTATCTTTTTCAGATAAATCATTTTTTAGTATCTTATTGAAGTCTAAATATTTTTCTTTACTTTCTATATTTAAATTATTTGTTACGTTATCAATTTCATCTAATGTTATAATTTTTTTTATAAAATCTTTTTGATTAATTGTATTATTTAATTTTTTTAGCATGTCGTTATTGGAAACAATAACTAAAGTGGGTTCACAATCTTCAATTAAATACTTATAATCTTCTTCAGTATAAGTTGTGTATGCAGGTACTGTAATTCCACCAGATAACATAATAGCCAAATCAGATATAAACCATTCGGGTCTATTTTCTGATACTAAAAGACATCTGTCTCCTTCTTTTATATTTTCTTTTACAATTTTAGATAATTTAAAAATATTTACTTTTGTTTCTTCCCATGTATAGGTTTTTTTATTATTTGGATTTAACCATTCCAAAAAAATACTTTTTTTATCTTGTTTATTTACCTGATAAAAAAACAATTCAACTAAACTATTTAATTTATCTAAATTCATAATTGTTTTGGTGGGCAAAGAGAGAATCGAACTCTCACAGTATTGCTACTATTGGATTTTGAGTCCAACGCGTCTACCAGTTCCGCCATTCGCCCTAGGTTATCAAATTTCATATAATTTAAATTATAGTATAAAAACATTTAATATAATAAAAGAAAATATGTTCAAAGAATTATACTTTAAAACTATTAAACTTGCAGGACATAAAAGTTCAAAAAAAATTTTAGGAATTCTATCTTTTATTGAAAGTTTTGTTTTTCCAATTCCACCTGACGTTTTAATAATTCCAATGACAATAGCAAAAAAACAAGATTGGAAAAAAATTGCATTAATTGCCACAATTGGATCTGTTCTTGGTGCATGTTTGGGATATTTTATTGGATATGTTTTTTTTAATGAAATAGGAATTAAAATATTTGAACTTTATGGTGTCGACAATACATCGTTTTTAAAAGATAAAATGTCTTCTGAAGGGGGTGTAATCGCATGGATAACCCTGTTGGCTATAGCTGGTTTTTCACCAGTTCCTTTTAAACTCTTAACTATTACAAGTGGATTTATACATTTTAATATAATTTATTTTGTAATTATTTCTTTAGTAACAAGAGGTTCTAGATTTTTTTTAATTTCTTTCCTTATTGGAAATTTTGGCATAACCATAAAAAAAATCATAGAAAAAAAATTATTAAAATTTTCTTTAATTTTATCTATAGTATTAATTATATTTGCTTATTTAATTTATAGATTTTTGATAAATTTTATCAGTTAAAATGAACATATTTTTAAACAAAAAAAAATTTTATTTATTTATTTTATTTTATTCTTTGTTTGCAATTTTTTTTGCACTGTATGTTGAATATATTTTACAATATAAACCTTGCAAGTTATGTTTATATCAAAGAGTCCCCTACATAATTGCAATTTTTATTAGCTTTGTTGGTTATAGCTATTTTAAAAATAATAAAATATTAATTTTAATTGTTATAATTTTTTCAATAAGTGCTCTTATCTCAGGTTATCATTTTGGAATCGAAAACAATATTTTTGAAGAATTTTCTGGATGCACTACTAAATCATTAAAAATTACTGATAAATTAGAATTATTAAAATCTTTGAAGGATAATATTTCAAATTGCAAAAATGTTAATTATAAATTATTTGGAATTTCTTTGGCTGGAATTAACTTATTTTTATCTTTATTAATTGTATTTTATTCTTTAAAAATATTTTTTTATGAAAAAAAATAACCCAAAACAAATAGAAGAATTTATAAGAGTAGATCATGCCGGAGAGAGAGGAGCAATTAAAATTTATGAGGGACAACTACTTGCTTTAAGTACTTTGGTTCAGAATGAAGATTTGAAAAAAACTATAAAGAACATGAAAAAACATGAGGAAGTACATTGTAATTTTTTTGAAAACGAAATTAAAAGAAGGGATATAAAACCTACTAAATTGCTTCCATTATGGGATTTATTAGGAATTGGAATTGGTTTTGGCTCGACTATACTTGGAAAAAAAGCAGCAATGTTGTGTACTGCTTCTGTTGAAGAAGTAATTGATGTTCATTATCAAAATCAAATAGATCAAATTGGATCTGATGAAAAAGATTTAAAAAATAAAATAATTAAATTTAGAGAAGACGAATTACACCACAAAGATATTGCCTATAATGAAGGTGCGAGTAAAAAAGGATTTTATTCAGTACTTGATAAAGTTATTAAAACTGGATCAAAATTAGCAATAAAAATATCTGAAAAAATATAATTAAGGTTCAAGTTCAACGTCCCAATAAAGGTAATCCATCCAACTTTCATGTAAAAAATTTGGTGGAAAATTTTTACCATTTTTATGTAAATCTTCTGTGGATGGTTGAAAAGGCCATTGACTAAGTGTCATTCCTGAATTTTTTAACAATCTTCCTCCTTTTTTTACATTACAAGATGAACATGCCGTAACTACGTTATCCCAATTAGTTTTTCCACCTTTGGATCTTGGTAATAAGTGGTCAAAAGTTAATTCATTTTTGCTGCTACAATATTGACAACTAAATTTATCTCTTAAAAAAACATTAAATCTAGTAAAATTTGGATTAGATTGAGGTCTTATGAAAGATTTAAGTGCAATTACACTAGGAAGCTTCATACTGAAAGAAGGACTTCGTATAGTTCTATCGTAATAATTTACTATAGATACCCTGTCTAAAAAAACTGACTTTATTGAGTCTTGCCAACTCCATAATGATAAAGGATAGTAACTTAGGGGTCTATAATCTGCGTTTAAAACTAACGCTGGACATTTTTCTAATGAAATATTCTGATCTGACAATTCAATCATAAAATAATTCTACAATATCTATTTTATTATATCAAGGACACAAGTTTAATATTAAATTTTTAATTATTAATTAAATTTTTTTGAATAAAATTTAATGCTGCGCTTGATGCTTCAATTGGTATTTGATGATCGCAGTTTTTGATCATTAATATTTCAATATTAATTTTATGTCTAATTAAAAAATCTTTTGAATCTAATAAACTATTTGGCGGAACAATTGGATCTGCATCACCATGAATCATTAATATATTTGTTTTATTTTTTATTCTTGAAGAAAGATCACTCTTATCTATTATTTTTCCGGAAAAACCAACTATACAATTAAAACCTTCATTAGATGTTAATCCAACATTTATTGACATCATACACCCTTGACTAAAACCAGATAAGCAAATCTGAGAACTTTTTAATTTATACTCTAATTTAATTTCTTCTATGTATTGTTTTAATTTATTCTCTGCTTTTTTAGACTGATGTAAAATGTAATCTTCATCTTCAGTGTTAAGATCAAACCATTGAAAACCAGTTGGATTAATTTGACACACTTCGTGAGCATCAGGACATAAAAAAATTGTATTTTTTAAAAATCTTTTCCAATTCAAAGTTAGCATACTTATATCTTTTCCATCTCCCCCATAACCGTGAAGTAAAATTACAGCATTCTCTATTTTCTCATTCTTTTCTGGTTTTATAATTGTGGTATTAAGGCTAAGCGTCATAAATAATTAGATAACCAATCCAAAAACGATTTGTTTTCAAAATCAATGAAACCAATAATTCTTGCAAACTCATAACCTTCTTTATCAACTATAATTGTTGTCGGAATTCCTCTTAGTTTAAATTCTTTGGCTAATTCAAGACTGGAACCATAGAAAATTTCTAAATTATTTATATTTAATTCTTCAAAAAATTCTTTAGATTTTTTTAATTCTTCATCAGCAATATTTATGGGTATAACTTCTATGTCATTGAATTTATATTTTAATTGATCTAAATGAGGCATTTCTTCTTTGCATGGCTCACACCAAGTTGCCCAAAAATTAATTATTACTATATTTGACTTATAATCATTCAAGCTTACTTTTTTATTTTTTGAATTAAAAAATTCTGCTTTTTCAATTTTTTTCTTATCTTTGTGAATTATTAAATTTTCTATATCTGGACGTTCTATTGAATATGAGACGCTAGATGATATTAAGTAAATAAAAAATACTAAATAATTTAAATTTTTATATTTCATTTTAAAATGTATAATTAATTATCATGAGTAAAAATAAAAACAATAAACCAATTTGGAATACCAGAATTAGCAAAGTTTCTTCAAATTTATTTAAAAAAGTTGGAGGATCATTATTAATCGACAAAAGATTGTTTAATGAAGATATAGAAGCATCTATCGTTCATGTCGAAATGCTATTTAAGCAAAAATTAATTAATTTTAAGATAAAAAATAAAATTGTTTGGGGATTAAATAGAATAAGAAATGAAATTATAAAAAAAAAATTTCAATTTAATGAGAATCTTGAAGATATACATATGAACATTGAGAACAGGCTTTTTGAATTAATTGGTGAAGAAGCAGGTTTCATTCATACCGCTAGATCTAGAAATGACCAGGTTATTACAGACTTTAAAATTTGGTTAAAAAAAGCAACTAAAGAAATTATTAAAATCTTAAATATTACGATTAACAATATTTTAAAAAGTGCAAATAAAAATGTTGAAACAATAATGCCTGGCTTTACACACTTAAAAAATGCTCAACCTGTCTCATTTGCACACTATCTATTGGCATATGTAGAAATGTTCAATAGAGATAAAAAAAGATTTAATAGTAACCTAGATAATCTAAATGAAAATCCTCTTGGTGTTGCGGCTTTAACGGGAACCTCATTTAATATTGATAGACTTTACACAACCAAAAAACTAAAATTTAATAAACCAACAAAAAATTCTATTGATACTGTTTCTGACAGAGATTTTGTTATTGATTTTTTATATTCTAGCTCCGCATGTTCAATTCATATTTCAAGAATAGCTGAAGAATTCATAATATGGAATTCAGATGCATTTAATTTAATTTCTTTAAGTGATAAAATTGTTACTGGATCATCTATAATGCCTCAGAAAAAAAACCCTGATCCATTAGAATTTTTAAGGGGCAAAACTGGAGGATCATTTGGGAATTTATTTTCAATGTTAACAATTTTAAAAGGTCTACCATTATCTTACTTTAAGGATCTTCAAGAAGATAAGGAATTAGTATTTAAATCTTTTGATCAATTAAAAAATTCTTTAATTATTTTAAACGATATTTTAAAAAATTTTTCTGTAAATAAAAAAAGAATGTTAGAACTTGCTAATGTGGGTTACATAACTGCAACTGATCTTGCTGATTATATGGTTAAAGAACTAAATTACCCATTTAGAAAAGCATATTTACAAACTGCCAAAATAATTAACTTTGCTGAAAAAAATAAGAAAAAACTTAATGAACTTAAAATAGAAGAAATAAAAAAAATTGAACCAAAATTAAATAGTGATGTATTTAAAGTTTTTGACCTAAAATATTCAATAAATTCAAAAACTTCATTTGGAGGAACTTCTTTTGTGAATATTAAGAAAATGATAAGAAGCTATAAAAAAGATTTATAATGATAAAAAAAATAATTTTACTACTGTTTTGTTTTATTATTTTGTTTTCTTGTGGAAGAAAAGGAGATCCAGAATACAAAGCAAATCAAAATGTAGTCGTTATACATAAAGTGTAATGAAATATATTAAAAATAATTTTTTTGTAGAAAAAGTTAATTTGCAGAAATTAACAAAAAAGTTTGATACACCTCTTTATTGCTATTCTTATAATAAATTAAAAAAAAATATAAATAATTTTAAATTAAATTTTAGTAAATTAAATCCATTAATATGTTTCGCTATTAAATCAAATTCTAATTTAAATATAATAAAAGAAATAAAAAAACTTGGATTAGGTGCAGACGTAGTTTCTAAGGGTGAATTAGTTCAAGCAATAAAAGCCGGTATAAATCCAAAAAAAATTGTATTTTCTGGAGTAGGAAAAACTTATTCTGAACTAAATTATGCAGTTGATAAAAAAATACTATTAATAAATTCTGAATCAAAAAGCGAAGTAATGGAAATTGAAAAAATTGCAAAATCTAAAAAAAAAATTGTAGATATCGGAATAAGACTTAATCCAAATACAGATGCAAAAACTTTAAATAAAATTTCAACTGGTAAAAAAGGAGATAAGTTTGGAGTAAATCAAAAAACTTTTATAGAATTAGTAAATTATTTAAAAAAATCAAAATATATTAATTTAAAATGTTTAAGTGTTCATATCGGAAGTCAAATTTTTGAAAATAAACCTTATGAAAAAATGCTTAAAGTTATAGATAGAATATTATCAAAAATTAAATTTAGATTTAATTATATTGACTTAGGTGGAGGAATGGGGATTTCATATGAAAACGATAAAAAGATATTTAATTATACTAATTATCAAAAATCTATTATTAAGTTTTTAGGCAAATATAATAGTAAAATAATTTTTGAGCCTGGTAGATCAATTATTGGAAATACTGGAATTTTAATTTCAAAAATAATTTATATTAAGGAAAATCAATCAAAAAATTTTATAATTTTAGATGCTGGAATGAATGATTTAATGCGTCCTGCATTATATGGGGCAACGCATAGAATTATTCCGGTAAATAAAACAAAAAAATATTCAAATAAAACTTATGAATTTGTAGGACCTATATGTGAAAGTACTGATAAATTTTTATCAATTAAAAAATTTCAAAAATTAAAAGAAAAAGATTTAATAATTGTTTGTGATGTTGGCGCTTATGGTTCTTCGTTAAGTTCAAACTACAACCTTAGACCAAAACCAGCAGAAATATTAATAAAAGGATCAAGAATAATTATTGCCAAAAAGAGACAAAAGTTAAAAGACTTCATATAGCTTTTAGTTAAAATGATAAGAAAATTTTTATTTTTATTTTTTTTCTTCATAGGAATTATTTCTATTTCAATACTATTTTTACCGTCTCTATTTATGCCATCAAAAATTGTATTATTTGGGGGTAAGGTTATGGGTTATTGGTCTGGAATTTGTTTAAGAATATTTCTTTCAACAAAAATTATAATTAAAGGAAAAGAAAATATTATAAATAATGAAAAGTTTTTCATTGCATCGTCACATCAATCAATGTTTGAAACTTTTTATTTGCAAACAATTTTCAATTCTCCAAGATTTATATTGAAAAACGAGCTATTACACATACCTATTTTTGGTTGGTATTTAAAAAAAATAGGATCTATATCGGTAAATAGAAATAAAATTAGTAAAGATAATTTAGGTCTTATAGAAAAAATCAAAAATTCAGTTAATAATTCAAGTAGACCAATTTTAATTTTTCCTCAAGCAACTAGAGTGCTTCCAGATGATAGAAAGCCATTTAAAAAAGGTGTTGGTAGAATCTACAAAGAGCTAAATATCAAATGTCAGCCTGTAGCAATTAATTCAGGTCGAGTATGGCAAAAAAATAATATTTTAAAACTAAATAAATCTATAACTATTTCAATTTTAAATCCAATTGATCCAGGGATGGATTCTAGTAATTTTATAAAAACAATCGAAGAAAATATATACTCTGAATTAGATATAATTAGTTAGCCTTTCATTGGCATAACTACATAAATACTATCAAAATCAGAAGGATCTTTTATCAAAGCTGGCAATCCTGTATCTTTTAAATAAATTTCAATTTTTTCACCATCTAACTGTGATGCAACATCAATTAAATATCTAGAATTAAAACTTATGTCTAATTCATGATCAAATTTTACACTTAAACTCTCTTTTCCATCTCCGCTATTTGCATTGTTAACTGACAAGTTAAGCATATCTTTTGAAAGACTAAATTTTACTCCATCTTTTTTATCTAAAGAAACTGAAGCAACTCTATCAACTGAGTTTAAGAATAATTTTAAGTCTATTTCTAGTTTTTTTTGATTTTCTTTTGGAATAACTTGAACATAATTCGGAAATTTTCCATCAATTAATTTGGATATTAATATACTATCATTTATCTCAAACTTTATTTTTGATTTAATGTTTGAAATTTTTATATCACCATCAAAATCTTCAAGAATAGAGCATAATTGAAATATTGTTTTTTTAGGAAGAATTACCGGCTCAAATTCAATTTTATTTTTTAGTCTAATTTTTGAAATTGACATTCTATGACTATCAGTAGCTGCAGCTGTTAAAAATATTTTATCTTCAATTTGAGTTTGATGAAAAAAAATTCCACTTAAGTAATGTCTTGTTTCGTCATTTGAAACTGAAAATTTGCACTTATTTAATAATTTTAGTAATTCTTTAGATTTAATTATAAATTCATTTTCATTAAAATTTTCATCAGTTAAGGGAAATTCTGAGGCATTTATACAATTTAAATTAAAAATAGATTTTTCGGACTCCAGTTGAAGTTTGTTGTCAGTTGGATTAGAAAAATTTATTTTTTTTCCTGAAGAAAATTTTCTTACAATGTCATACATTATTGAAGAAGAAGTTGTTGTCTTTCCTTCTTCTAATATTTCGATATTTGATATTTGGTGAATAAAAATTATATCTAAGTCTGTTGCTGTAATTGTTAATTTTCCGTTACTAACATCTAATAAAACATTAGAAAGAATTGGAAGTGTACTTCTTTTCTCAATAACCCCTTGGCAGTAACTTAACGATTTTTGAAGATCTTGCTGATTTATGCTAAATTTCATTTTCTTGATTATATAAAATTTTGTTCTTTAAATTATCAATATTAATATTTAACTCATTGTCTTCTTTTCTTAGCTTATCAATTGTTTTAACCGAATGGATAACGGTAGTATGATCTCTATTTGAAAAAGCTCTACCTATTTCAGGTAACGATTTAGAAGTTAGCATCTTAGATAAATAAATGGCTGTTTGCCTTGGTCTTACAAGGTATCTTGAACGTCTTGGTGAAAGCATTTCGTTCTTACTAATCTTAAAAAATTTACATACAATAGTTTGTATAAAATCAATCGTAACTTTATTTTCTGATAAATTTAGCAAATCTTTTAATATAACTCTAACTTCAGATATACTTGGAACCTTGTTATAAATTCTTGAAAATGAAACAATTCGATTTAGCGCTCCCACTAATTCTCTAATACTTGTTCTAACTTCATTGCTTATGAACTCTTGTATTTCCTTAGTTATATTTACCTGATTTGAATTAAATAATTCAAGCTCATCAACTTTGGATTTAATGATTTTATATCTTAATTCATAATCAGCATTCTGGATATCAACAACCAAACCTCCGGAAAATCTAGATTTTATTCTTTCCTGTATCCTAGTTAATTTATTTGGTGGTCTATCAGCAGATACTATTACCTGAGAGCCTTTTTCTATTAATGCATTAAAAGTGTGAAAAAATTCTTCCTGCATTGCTTCTTTTCCATTCATAAATTGAATATCATCAATTAATAATATGTCAGTATTTCTAAAATATTCTTTAAATTTAACCATATCATTTGATTTAATTGATTTAACAAATTGATACATGAATCTTTCTGCTGAAATAAACATTACTTTATTCTTTTCCTTTAAACTTAAACCTATAGAATTTAATAAATGTGTTTTTCCCATACCAACACCTCCATAGAGATAAAGTGGATTATAATGTGAAACATCTTGGGAAACTTTCTTTGATGCTTCGAAAGCTAGCTTGTTACTATGTCCAGTTATAAAATTATCAAAATTTTTGTTTGGATCAATTCTATTATATTGAAGAAAAGAATCTTTAATAAACGATACATTGTTACTGGTGTAATTTTCATTTTTTTGATCTAAATTATCTTCATTACCTTTATGTTTTATATTGCTTTTATCCTCTATAACAAATTCTATTCTTATAATATTTTTTTTATATTCTTTAATAATTTGTAATATTTGATCTAAATATCTTGATGTTATCCAATCTCTTATAAATCTTGTTGATACAGATATCAAAACATAATTATTAAACTCTTCGATTAATTGAATTTTTTTTAACCAACTTTCATAAATATCCTGTCCAAGTTTTTCTTTCATTGTTGATTGTACTGACTTCCAATCGATTTTTTTTTCAATTGAAATATTAGAATTTTGTAAATTATTTTTCATGAGGAAATCCCACTTAAGACTTATAGTGATTTATTTCAATAAATTTATCTGTAAAAACAAAAAAAAATAAAATTTATGATTGTATAAATTTTTAATTGTATTTTTTTTAAATCTTAAGTAGAAAAAAAATTAGTAAAATTAAATTTACTATAAAATAATTTTTCTACATCTTGTGCTTTTATAAAAAAAAAAATTAGATGTAGTTATGAGTAATATTAAAATATCTTAAAGGTTGTAATTTTATTAATAAAAATATTAATAAAAAAATATATTTTTTTAACTACTTGAAGTTGTTTAAAGAGAGCTGATTTTTCTAGTTATTCGTGAAACATTTCTAGAAGCATTTTGCTTTTTGATCACACCTGTTTTTGCAATTTTCATTAACTCAGAATTTAGTTTTGGTAAATATGCTAAAGCTTCTTTTTTATCTTTTTTATCTATAAGAGCATTCATTTTCTTTAATGATAATCTAAATTTACTTTTCCTAGATTTATTTACTACAGTTTGTCTTGAAATTCTTCTGACTCTTTTGATTGCTGATTTTGTGTTTGCCATAAGCGCGATTATATATATTGAGAACTTATAACGGTCAATAGAATAATTTTTTATTTTTGGCAATAATTGCAAAAGAAACTTGATCTGTTTGATATAATTTTTTTTTTGATAATACCACTACATTTAGGTTTTGAACATTTTAAGTTTTCTCTTTGATAAACTTTAAAATCTTTTTGAAAAGTTCCCTTTTTTCCATTTATATTTTTAAAATCTCGAATACTTGATCCTCCTTTTTTTATAGCTTCTTTTAAAACTAACTTTGAATATAATAATATTTTTCTACACTCCTTTTTTTTTAAATTTTTTGCTTTTGTACAAGGATTAATTTTAGAAAAAAACAATATTTCACTTGCATATATATTTCCTATTCCTGAAACAAACTTTTGATCTAACAAAAAATTTTTAATATTTTTCTCCTTTTTTTTTAAATATTTGATTATGTACTCAGCATTAAATGAGTTAGAAAAAGGTTCAGGTCCAAAATGACTAAATTTTTTTTTTAACTCAATTTTATTATTAAAAGTTAAAAAATATCCAAATCTTCTAGGATCATTATAAATTAAATTTATTTTATTAAATTGAATTTCTACATGATTGTGTTTCTTTGGTAATATTGGAGAATGATAAAAACTTGTATTTGTAAAAGTATTTTTTTTATTTATATCATGCAAATGAATAGTTCCTGACATCCCTAGATGTATTATAAATCCAGATTCATCCTGAAATGTAATTATTAAATACTTAGAAAATCGATCGATTTTTTTAATTTTTTTTTTATGTAACCTTCTCTTAAATTTTGAATTTATTTTAAACCTTAAATTTCTATTTTTTACTATAACTTTTTGAATAACCTTATTTTTAACTTTTTTTTCTAAAGACTGTCTAACTATTTCTACTTCTGGCAATTCTGGCATTTAATACTATATTAATCTTAAATAATTATTTTTATGAAACAATATCTTCAAAATAAAGAAGGGCTAGTAGAAAATGTATTCAACAAGGTCTATGATAAATATGATCTTATGAATGATTTTATGTCTTTCGGAATTCATAGAATTTGGAAGAAAAACCTTTTAACTTGGATGAATCCTTCTTCTAATAAAATACTTGCAGATGTAGCTTGTGGAACAGGAGATATTGGTAAATTATTTTTAGATTTTACAAATAAGGATAATGAAATATTTTGTATAGATCCAAATAAAAGTATGATCGAAAAAGGGAAAAATAAGCTTAAAAACTATAAAAATATAAAATGGATAGTTAATTCCGCAGAAAAATTATCTTTAAAAGAAAATTCATGCGATTATTACACTATTAGTTTTGGGCTAAGAAATACTAAAAGCTTAACTAAATCTTTATCTGAAGCTTACAGAATTCTAAAACCAGGTGGTAGATATTTCTGCCTAGAATTTTCTAAAATACAAAACTCAAATTTAGAATTTTTATATAAACGATATTCAAAAATAATTCCATACATAGGTAAAGCTGTAGCTGGGGAAAAGGAGCCATATGAATATCTTACTAAAAGTATAAATGAATTTATAAATCAAGATGAACTAATTGATTTAATGGAAAAGAATAATTTTCAAAATTGCAATTATAGAAATTTATCTGGAGGGATAGTCGCAATTCATTCTGGCTGGAAGATACAATGATTAAAAAATTATTTATATTATTTAGATTAGGAAGAAAACTAGCAAAATCAGACGCTTTGGCAATAGCTACAAAATTTAACGAACCTCCATTAGCAATTAAAATTCTTTTTAAAATAATTGGATTTTCATTTTCAAACAATAATAAGGTTAATCAAATAGAAAATGAAAATAAAAAACTTTCTACTTCATTACAATTAATGGGAACAACTTTCATTAAACTTGGGCAATTTTTGGCTACTCGGCCTGATATTATCGGAGAAGAATTGTCAAAACAATTAGAAACCCTTCAAGATAAACTTCCACCATTTCCATTATCTGAAGCAAAAGAAATGATAAAAAAAGATTTGGGAAATGAAATGTTTAATTCAATTATTAATTTAAGCGAACCAATTGCCGCTGCATCAATAGCTCAAGTTCATAAAGCTCAAATTAATGAGAGTGGAGTGATAAAAGATGTCGCTATAAAAATATTAAGACCAAATATAAAAAAAATTTTTAATGAAGAAATTGATGCACTTATGCTTTTGGCTTTTCTTATTGAGTCATTTATTAAAAAAACAAAAAGATTAAAATTAGTAGAAGTTGTTTTTTTATTAAAAGAAATCACAAATCTTGAAATGGATCTAAGATTTGAAGCAGCTGCAGCAAATGAATATGCCGATAATACAAAAAATGATTCAGGATTTAATGTTCCAAAAATTTATTGGAATTTTACTAGTGAAAATGTAATGACACTTGATTGGATTGATGGAATTTCAATTAGAGAAAATGAAGAGTTATTAAACAGAAACATAGATACAAAAAAAATAGCTTCAGACATAATTCAACATTTTTTAAGACATGCTATAAGAGATGGATTTTTTCATGCTGATATGCACCAAGGAAACATATTTATAGATAATAATGGTCAAATTGTACCTATAGATTTTGGAATTATGGGAAGATTAGATAAATTAAGTCAAAGATTCTTAGCTGAAATATTATTTGGGTTTATTCAAAGAGACTATAAAAAAGTAGCCGAAGTTCATCTATCTGCAGGTTTAGTACCAAAAGAAGTTCCTGTTAATGATTTGGCACAAGCACTCAGATCTATTGGAGAACCAATTTTTGGTCAATCAGTTAAAGATATTTCTGGAGGAAAACTTCTTAAACAACTTTTTGACGTTACAGAAAAATTTAATATGCAAACTCAGCCTCAGTTATTGATGTTACAAAAAACCATGGTTGTTGTGGAAGGAGTAGCAAGAAAATTAAATCCTGAAACTAACATTTGGGAAACTTCAAAACCTGTATTAGAAAAATGGTTAACTGAAACTAAAGACCCAATAAATTCAATTAATGAGACATTAAAAGATTCTGTTGATGCTATAAAAAAATTACCTAATTTGCCTGAAATTATGAATAAAGCTAATCAAGCTTTAACTTTCTTAGCAAGCGGTCAAATTCCACAAAACTCAAATTCTTTTAATGAACTAAATCTTAAAAAATCAGAAATGATTACATTTAGAAATCAAACTATTATTGGTTTATTATTGCTTGTAATTGCAGGTTTATTAGTATTTTAATTCGCACGATGATTAATTTATCAAATAAGAAAATTCTATTGATTATATGTGGAGGAATATCTGCATATAAAAGTTTAGAGATTATTAGAATTTTAAAAAAGAGTAATGTTCAAGTAAAAACAATATTAACAAAAAGTGCTAAAGAATTTGTAACACCTCTATCTATATCGTCTCTTTCACATGAAAAAGTCTATGATGATATTTTTAGTGTTGAAAATGAATCGGAAATGGATCATATTTCTTTATCAAGATGGGCCGATCTAATTTTAGTAGCTCCTATAACGGCAAACACTATTTCAAAATTAAGCACAGGTTCATCAGATGATCTTGCTTCAACCGTAATATTGGCATCAGATAAAGAAATTTATTTAGCTCCCGCAATGAATGTCAGAATGTGGGAACATCCATCAACTAAAGAAAATATAGATAAATTAAAAAATTTTGGATACAAAATAATTGGTCCTGAAATAGGGGATATGGCTTGTGGAGAATTTGGCAAAGGAAAAATGACAGAACCAAATGAAATAATAAAACAAATTGAAATATATTTTAATAATAGAAAAAAAAATAAAAAATATAAAGCTATAGTAACTGCCGGACCAACTCGAGAATACATAGATCCGGTTAGATTTATAACTAATAAATCTAGCGGAAAACAAGGATACGAAATCGCAAAATCGTTTAGAGATAACGGTTTTGAAACAACTCTTATTTCTGGACAAACTAATTTAGATCCAATATCTGGATTAAACTTTATTAAAGTAGATACAGCTAAAGAAATGTTTGAACAAACGATAAATAACTTGCCAGCGGATGTTGCAGTATTTACAGCTGCAGTGGCTGACTACAAAATTATTAATTATGAAAACAAAAAAATAAAAAAGAAGGAAAATCTTAATTTATCTTTAGAAAAAAATATTGATATTCTTGCAAATATTTCTAAACACAATTCTTTAAGACCTAAATTAACCATTGGGTTTGCGGCAGAAACTAATAACTTAGTAAAAAACTCATTAAAGAAATTAGAAGAAAAAAACTGTGATTGGATAGTAGCTAATGATGTATCTGACAATTCAATAGGATTTGATTCAAATGAAAATCAAATTTCAATTTTTTATAAAGATAAAAAAAATGAAAATCTTAAAAAAATGAGTAAATCATTAGTTGCGTCAGAACTTGTTAATAGAGTAATAGAAAATTTGAACTAATTTAATGGTCAAAGTTTTAATTAATAAACTTAATTCTAAAGTCCAACTTCCAAAGTACAAAACTGATGGATCTTCCGGTATGGATTTAATGGCATTTATAGAAAAACCAATTAATATTAAACCACATCAGTCTGCATTAATTCCAACTGGAATATCAATCGCAATTCCCGAAGACACAGAAGTTCAAATTAGACCAAGATCAGGCCTTGCGGCTAAATCCAACATAAGTGTTTTAAATACGCCTGGAACAATCGATAGTGATTATAGAGGGGAAATAAAAATTATTTTATTCAA
Source organism: Pelagibacteraceae bacterium AG-439-F23 (assembly GCA_003212415.1). Classification (GTDB taxonomy): domain Bacteria; phylum Pseudomonadota; class Alphaproteobacteria; order Pelagibacterales; family Pelagibacteraceae; genus Pelagibacter. The sequence goes on along the minus strand of QCPT01000002.1, from coordinate 62,488 downwards.
TCATGGAAAAGAAGAATTTATTATAAATAATAATGATAGAGTTGCTCAAATGATATTAATGCCAATAATAAAAGCTGAATTTGAAGAAGTTGAAGATTTACCAAAAACTTTAAGAGGACCAGGAGGTTTTGGATCAACTGGTAAATGAAAAAAAATCTGAATAAAAATTCTTTAACAAGATATTCACGCCAAATAATATTAAAAAATATTGGAACAATTGGACAAAAAAAAATTCTTAATTCTAAAGTATTGATAGTTGGAGTTGGCGGACTAGGATGTCCAGTAGCTGATTTATTGGCAAGATCAGGAATAGGTAAAATAGGTATTATAGATTACGATAAAATAAGCCTATCTAATATTCATAGACAAACTCTTTATACAACTAAAGATGTAAATAAATTCAAAGTAGATGTAGTTAAAAAAATATTAAATTCAATTAATAAAGAAGTTGAAATTAAAATTTATAATAAAAAAGCAAATAACAAAAATTTAAATAATATTATAAATAAATATGATATAATAGTTGACGGAAGCGATAATTTTAAAACTAAATTTTTATTAAATAAATTTTCATTAAAATTAAAAAAAATATTAATTGTTGGAGCAATTAGTAAGTTTGATGGTCATGTTTTTTCTTTTGATTTTAATTCAAGAAAAACCCCTTGTTTAAAGTGTTTTTATCAATCAGAACCATCTGATGATATGTTGAATTGTGAATCTGAAGGAATCTTGGGATCTACAGCTAATATTATAGGGGCAATACAAGCTAACGAAGTTTTAAAAAAAATATTAAATATAGGAAAAGATTTAAAATCAAATATATTAATTTTAGATCTTTTGAACTTAAACTTTAAAAAAGTTTTATTTAAAAAAAGAAAAAACTGTATATGCTCAAACTCATAATTCCACTTTTATATTTTTTTTTAATTATTTCTAATTCATACTCTGAAGAAAAAAAAACTTTCCTGATGCTAAAAAACCATAAAGTAAATGTAAGATATGGACCAAGCTTTAACTACCCTATTAAATATATTTATAAAAAAATTCAATTACCAGTTATGTTAATTGATAAAAAAGAAAACTTTAGAAGAATTATTGATCATAAAAAAAATAGTGGTTGGATCCACATATCTCAATTAAGGAAATCAAAATCTCTGATAACAACATCAACTAAAATTCTTTTTAAAAAACCAACTAAATACTCAAAACCTTTAGCAAAATTAGATAAAGGAAGACTTCTAACAATCAAAAAATGCGTAAAAAATTGGTGCAATATTGAAACGAATAAATTTTCAGGCTGGATTGATAAAAATAATATTTGGGGTGAAATTAATTAAGATCAAAACGATCTAAATTCATTACTTTAGTCCATGCAGACACAAAATCATTAACAAATTTGTTTTTTGAATCTTCTTGTGCATAAACTTCGGCAATAGCTCTAAGCTGAGAATTTGAACCAAAAATTAGATCAACTCTAGAAGCTGTCCATTTAAACTTGTTTGATTTACGATCTCTACCTCTAAATAATTGTTCATTATCATCAACCTCTTTCCAAGTTGTTCTCATATCAAGTAGGTTAACAAAAAAATCATTTGTTAATCTTTCAGTATTTTTTGTAAAAACTCCATGATTTGATTTATCAAAATTAGTATTTAATACTCTCATACCCCCAATTAAAACTGTCATTTCAGGTGCGCTTAGTCTCATTAATTGTGCTTTATCTACTAACATTTCTTCTGCTGATACTGTTGGTTTTTTTGAAGATCCATTGGTTTTTTTTGTAATATAATTTCTAAAACCATCAGCCTTTGGCTCTAGCAAACTAAATGAATATGTATCTGTCTGTTCTTTTGTAGCATCTCCTCGTCCAGGTGCAAATGGTACTTTTATATTGTGTCCAGCTTTTTTAGCCGCTTTCTCAATTGCAGTATTTCCACCTAAAACTATTAAATCTGCAAATGAGATAGATTTCTTTTTAGTATCAAAATTTTTCTTTATTTTTTCTAAAGATTTAATTACTTTTGAAAGTTGAGATGGATTATTAACTTCCCAGTTTTTTTGTGGTTCTAATCTTATTCTGGCCCCGTTAGCCCCACCTCTTTTATCCGATCCTCTAAAAGTTGAAGCTGATGCCCACGCAGTTGATACTAACTGTGAAATTGAAAGGCCTGATTTCAATATTTTCGCCTTTAAAATTTTAATATCTTTATTTTTAAGTTTATATTTAGGTTTTGTAATTGGATCTTGCCAAATTAATTTTTCTTTTGGGACCTCGGGCCCTAAATAGCAAGCACAGGGACCCATATCTCTATGTGTAAGTTTAAACCAAGCTCTTGCAAATGCATCTGCAAATTCTTTAGGATTATTATAAAAATGCTTTGATATTGGTCCATATTTTGAATCCATTCTCATAGAAAGATCAGTGGTCAACATCATGGGTGAGTGCTTTTTAGTTTTATCGTGTGCATCTGGAACCATATTTATTGCTTGACCATTTTTTTTTGGAGTCCATTGATGTGCTCCCGCTGGACTCTTTGTTAATTCCCAATCATATTTAAATAAATTATCAAAATAACCCATATCCCATTTTTTTGGATTTTGTGTCCAAGCACCTTCTAATCCACTACTAATCGTATCAACTCCTTTTCCGCTTTTAAAATTACTGTTCCATCCTGTTGCTTGTTCTTGAATTTTTGAACCTTCTGGCTCTGGTCCTTTATGTGACTCGGGTGCGGCTCCATGAGATTTTCCAAAAGTATGTCCTCCAGCAATAAGTGCTACTGTTTCATAATCATTCATTGCCATACGTCCAAAAGTTTCACGAATATCATGAGCTGCTAAAACTGGATCTGGATTTGCATCTGGGCCTTGTGGATTTACATAAATCAATCCCATATGAGCAGCTCCTAATGGATTTTCAAGTTCTCTCTTTCCGCTGTAACGATTAACTCCTAGCCACTCCTTTTCTGATCCCCAATAAATATCTTCTTCTGGTTCCCAAATATCTTCTCTTCCACCTCCAAAACCAAAAGTTTTAAATCCCATTGATTCTAAAGCTACATTTCCAACTAGGATAAAAAGATCTGCCCATGAAATTTTTTTTCCATATTTTTTCTTTATCGGCCAAAGCAATAATCTTGCTTTATCTAGATTTACATTGTCAGGCCAACTATTTAGAGGAGCAAACCTTTGATTTCCAGTTCCAGCACCTCCACGTCCATCGCCAGTTCTATAAGTTCCAGCAGCATGCCATGCTAACCTAATAAAAAGACCTCCATAATGACCATAATCAGCAGGCCACCAATCTTGGGAGTCTGTCATTAATTTTTTAAGATCTTTTTTTAGAGAATTAAAATTCAATTTTTTAAACTCTTTTGCATAATCAAATTTTTTATCCATTGGATTTACCAATGAAGAATGTTGGCTTAAAATTTTTAAATTTAAACTGTTTGGCCACCAATCTCTATTTGAAGTTCCTTTGCCTGTTGGGTGCTTCGAGGGAGAACCCAAGCCAGTAAACGGACATTTTGACTGCTCTTTAAGCATTTAACCAATTTTATAATTATTCTAAAGTAATGTCAACAGTTTAGAATATTTCTAAATTATTAAATTTTATCGATTTTTACAAGAACTTCGACTGATTTGATTTTTTTCCCTGGGATAGTTTTTTTTATTTTGATTGGGTAAACATCTTCATCTTCTAAATCGATTAGTTTTTTTTCTTTTTCATCAAAGAAGTGATGGTGAGCAGATATGTTTGTGTCAAAATAAGTTTGACTTGAATTAATTGCTATTTCTTTAAGATATCCTTTTTTTTGAAATGCGTGAATTGTATTATAAACTGTTGCTAAGGAAATTTTTTGGTTAGAATTAAATTCTATAATTTTAGTTAAATCATTGATTGTAAAATGAAATGTTTTATCAGTATTAAACAAAAGCTCACAAATTGTAATCCTTTGCTTGGTTGGTCTTAAGCCTGATTTTCTTAGTTTTTCAATATATTCTGTGCTAGAACGCATTGCATTTTATTATTATTCTAAATAATTTCTATATTATAATGATATTATATCAAGTAATAAGGATAAAAATTTATGAAAAAAGGGTCATATAATTACGATGAATTAATAAGTTGTGCGAATGGTGAGCTTTTTGGCCCTGGAAACGCAAAATTACCTTCTCCACCAATGCTAATGTTTGATAGAATAACTGAAATAAATGAAAATAAAGGTTTTTTTAATAAAGGAATAATTAAAGCAGAACTTGATATAAAAGATAATCTTTGGTTTTTTGATTGTCATTTTAAAGAAGACCCTGTAATGCCTGGGTGTCTTGGTTTAGATGCTATGTGGCAACTAGTCGGTTTTTATTTAGGATGGCTAGGAAATCCAGGAAGAGGTCGGGCACTTGGTGTAAATAGTGTAAAATTCACTGGAGAAGTTCTTAAAAATGTCAAAATGGCAACATATGAAATTGATATGAAAAGGATACTTATTAAAGAAGGAACGACTGTAGGCTTAGCAAATGGAATATTATCAGCTGATGGCAAAAAAATATATTCAGCAGAAAGTTTAAAAGTGGGGTTGTTTAAATAATGAGAAGGGTAGTTATTACAGGAATTGGAATTGTTTCTTGTTTAGGAAATAATCAAAATGAAGTTTATGATTCTCTTTTAAATTCAAAATCTGGAATATCTTTTGCGGAAGAATATAAAGAACATAATTTAAGAAGCCATATTCACGGTAAACCAAACATAAAACTTGAAGATCATGTAGATAGAAAAACCATAAGATTTATGGGATCTGGCTCAGCGTATAATTATATAGCAATGAAAGAGGCAGTTACCGATTCGGGTTTAGAAGAAAAAGATATTAGCAATTTTAAAACTGGTATAGTTATGGGTTCTGGTGGTCCGTCAATAGAAAATGTCATTGTAGCTGCTGATAAAACTCGAGCAAAAACTCCAAAACTTATGGGTCCATTTATTGTTCCTAGAACCATGGCTAGTACAGCTTCAGCTACTCTTGCGGTACCATTTAAAATCAAAGGTATAAATTATACAATGAGTTCTGCCTGTGCTACTAGTGGGCACTGCATTGGAAACTCGATGGAACTAATACAATCAGGTAAACAAGATATAATGTTTTCGGGTGGTAGTGAAGAATTGCACTGGGCTATGACAGCTATGTTTGATGCTATGACAGCATTATCTTCTAAGTATAATAATACTCCAGAAAAAGCTTCAAGAGCTTATGATAAAACTAGAGATGGATTTGTTATTGCTGGCGGTGGTGGGGTTTTAGTTCTTGAAGAATATGAACACGCTAAAGCAAGAGGAGCTAAAATATACGCAGAAATAACTGGTTATGGAGCAACATCTGATGGATATGATATGGTAGCACCTTCAGGAGAAGGAGCAGTTAGATGTATGAATATGGCTCTAGCTACTATGAGAAATAAAAAAATCGACTATTTGAATACTCACGGAACATCAACTCCAGTTGGCGATATTACTGAATTAAAAGCAATAGGAGAGGCTTTTGGAGACAATGTGCCTAAAATTAGTTCTACTAAATCACTTTCAGGTCATCCGTTGGGTGCAGCTTCTGTTCATGAAGCAATTTATAGTTTAATCATGATGAAAAATAATTTTATAGCAGCTTCTGCTAATATAGGTGATATGGATGATGAAGCTAAAAAATTTCCAATCATAACTAAAACTGAAACAGATGTTACTCTAAATTCTATAATGTCTAACAGTTTTGGTTTTGGTGGAACAAATGCAACTTTAGCATTTGAGAAAGTATAATCGATGAGTTTAATGAAAGGCAAAAAAGGATTAATCATGGGCGTTGCAAATGAAAGATCTATAGCATGGGGTATTTCTCAAAAACTTTCAGAAGCAGGCGCTGAATTAGCTTTCACTTATCTTGGTGATGCACTTAAAAAAAGAGTTATTCCCTTAGCAGAAAAATTAAATTCAAATCTTACTTTTAGTTGTGATGTTGAAAATAAAGAAGAAGTAATAAAACTTTTTGAAGATATAAAAGCTAAGTGGGGACAAATTGATTTTGTTGTTCATGCAGTTGCTTTTTCAGATAAATCAGAACTATCTGGTGAATATTTAAATACAAGTAGAGAAAATTTTTTAAGAAGTATGTTAATTTCATGTTTTTCATTTACAGAAGTTGCAAGAGAAGCTTCTAAAATAATGAAAGAAGGTGGAAGCATGCTAACTTTAACTTATGAGTCTACCAAAGCTATTCCAAATTATAATGTAATGGGTGTTTGTAAATCTGCACTTGAAGCAAGTGTTAAGTATCTTGCAAGAGATTTAGGAGCAAAAGGAATAAGGGTTAATGCTATAAGTGCTGGACCTATTAAAACTCTAGCGGCTTCTGCAATTGGGGATGCAAAGTTTCTATATAAATGGAACGAGGATCACTCATTTTTAAAAAGAAATGTTGATATTCATGATGTTGGAAACTCAGCCTTATACCTTTTAAGCGATCTTGGAGGTGGAGTTACTGGTGAAATTCATTACGTGGATGCTGGATATAACAAAGTAGGAATGCCAGACCCAAAAAATATTACTTAAAATTTAATTTTATAATTAAAATTTCTATAATAAAATAAAATCTTAAAATGATTTTAGACATTATACTTTTAATAATTCTTTATTTTTTTCATAAATATATAGTTGCTTGGATAGTTTATTACAACAGTACAGATAAAAGATATGGAAATTCTATATGGAGATGGACTTATGATTACCCGGTTCTAGGTAAAAGAGATATTTCTGACCTTGATGATAAAATTTTTGTAAGAAAAAGAAGAATTAGAAATCGAACAGTTTCATTTATGTATTGTAATTTTTTTATAGGTTTTATTGTATCAATGTCTTTTTTAAGCAATTTGTTGATTTTTATTTTAAATTAATAATTATTAAGGGGCGTTCTGTTGCCAGGTGCCCCTAGAATTAATTAAATAGCAGCTTGTTTAATAGATAATTTAACTTTCCCTCTATCAAATCCTATAACTTTTACTTTGACTTCATCACCTTCTTTGACAACGTCTGTTACCTTAGCAACTCTCTTATCAGCTAGTTCTGAGATATGAACAAGTCCATCTTGTTTTCCTAAAAAGTTAACAAATGCACCAAATTCCATAATTTTCATAACTTTCCCGTTATAAATTTTATTTAATTCAGCTTTGGCAGTTATATCTTTAATCATTTGCATAGCTTTATTTCTAGATTCTTCATCAGGAGCTGCAACTGTTACAACACCTTCATCATTAACATCAACTTTAGCACCTGAAAGTTCAACAATTTCTCTTATTGTTGCCCCACCTTTGCCAATAACAGCTGCGATATCTTTTTTATCAACTGTAATTTTTTCCATTTTTGGAGTGTGTTTACCAACTTCTGCCCTAGATTTATCTAATGCTTTATTCATTTCACCTAAAATATGAATTCTTCCATCTTTAGCTTGGCTTAAAGCCTGTTCCATAATTTCAAATGTAATACCTGTAATTTTAATATCCATTTGAAGAGAAGTAATCCCATCTTTGGTTCCGGCAACTTTAAAATCCATATCGCCTAAATGATCTTCGTCACCTAAAATGTCAGATAATACACTAAAATCATCATCTTCTTTAATTAAACCCATTGCAATACCTGCAACTGGTTCTTTAATTGGAACGCCAGCATCCATTAATGCTAAAGATGCTCCACAAACAGTTGCCATTGAAGATGAACCATTAGACTCTGTTATTTCAGATACTATTCTAAAAGTGTAAGGAAAACTTTCTTTTGAAGGAAGTGAAGAATTAATCGCTCTCCATGCTAGTTTACCATGTCCAATTTCACGTCTTCCAGTTCCAATTCTCCCAGTTTCACCCACTGAAAAAGGAGGAAAATTATAGTGAAGCATAAATCTTTCTCTTTGTTGTCCGTCTAAACTTTCTAATCTTTGTTCATCATCAGATGTACCCAAAGTAGTAACAACAATCGCTTGGGTTTCTCCTCTAGTAAACAAAGCAGAACCATGAGCTCTTGGTAAAACGCCAACTTCACATGATATAGGTCTTACATCTGATAAGCTTCTACCATCAATTCTATTTTTATTTTTAAGAATGTCTGTTCTAACTATAGATTTTTCAAGATTTTTAAGCTCTGCACTTACATCTAGATCAGAATAATTTTCACTTTCTTCATAAAGTTTTTTAGCTTTATCAGTGATCTCTGAAATTTGATTTGATCTATCTTGCTTATCTCTTGTAGCAAAAGCTTTCTTTAAGTCTTCCGTAAAAGTTTCCTGAAGTTTTTGTTTAACTTCAGATAAATCTTTTTTCTCAACAGTCCATTCGGGCTTTCTACATTCTTTTGCAAGTTCTTCAATCATTTCGATTACTGGAACAAAGCCTTTATGTCCAAATTTAACTGCATTTAACATTTCTTCTTCTGTTAAAACATTTGCTTCGGACTCAACCATAAGCACTGCATCTTTAGTACCTGCTACAACTAAATCTAAATTTGAATTTTCTAATTCAGCTTTTGATGGATTAAGAATATACTTGCCATTAACAAAACCTACCCTGGATGCACCTACAGGTCCCATAAATGGCATTCCTGAGATAGCTAGTGCTGCTGATGAAGCAGTAATTGCTAAAATATCTGGTTGGTTTTCTTTGTCATATGAAATTACTGTTGGTAATAATTGAACTTCATTTTTAAATTCATCAGGAAATAAAGGTCTGATTGGTCTATCAATTAATCTTGAGATTAATGTTTCACTTTCAGTTGGTCTTGCTTCTCTTTTAAAATAACCGCCTGGTATTTTTCCACCAGCATAATATTTTTCCTGATAGTTCACTGATAATGGGAAGTAATCCATATCTGGATTTACTTTTTTTGCTCCTACCACTGTTGCTAAAATAACTGTTTCACCACATGAAGCGATGATTGCTCCGTCTGCCTGTCTTGCTACCTTACCTGTTTCTAAACTTATTTTCTTTCCTGCTACTTCTATTTCTTTCTTATATACTTTAAACATTTCATTTCCATTTCGTTTCGTTTCGTTTCGTTCTATCTATCTTGATCTCTATTTTCTTAAATTCAATTTCGACAGTACATTTTTGTAAGAATCTAATTTATTTTTCTTTAAATAGTCCAACAACTTCTTTCTTCTATTAACAGCTCTCAATAAACCTACTGATGAATGTTTATCTTTTTTAAACTGTTTAATATGTTTTGACAGATTCTCAATTTTATCTGTTAATTGAGCCACCTGAAATTCTGATGAACCTGTGTCTTTATCGTGTATTGCAAGTTCTTTTGCTCTTTTTGTCATTTATTATCCTTGTTTATTAGTTTGTTTTATTAAGTTTTCAATTTTTTCAGCATAATCAAAAGAATCATCCTTAACAAAATAAAGTTTTGGTAAAAACTTCATTACTATTTTCTTTGATAAAACTTTTCTGATCACAAATGAAAATTCTTTTAATTTTTCAATAATTTCTTCTGCATTTTTTCCACCAAGCGGCATAACAAATATTTTTGCTGATTTTAAATCTGGTGACATTCTCACTTCTGTAACTGTAATTTCTTTTGTAGATAGATTGGGTAATTTAGCCTCATCTCTTATAAAAAGCATTCCTAATGCTTGTTTAATCATTTCTCCTACTCTTAATTGTCTTTGTGTAATTGGTTTTCCTAGACTGGCCATTTAAATTGTTCTCTCCGTCACAGTTGAGTTATAAACTTCAATAATATCTTTTTTTTGAAAATCTCCGTAGTCTTTTAATGTTATTCCACACTCAAGTCCTGCTGAAACCTGTTTCGTTTGGTTTTTTTCTCTAAAAATTGATCCAATTTTGCCGTTAAATATTATTGCTCCATCTCTTATTATTCGAGCATTAGAATCTTGGGTAATTTCTCCATCTACAACTTTTGAGCCAGCAACTTTTCCAACTTTAGAAACTTTAAATATTTCAAGAATTTCAGCTGTACCAATAATTTTTTCATCAACATCTGGTGTTAATAATCCAGACATTTTGCTTTTTATAAAATCTAATACTTCATAAATTATATTAAAAGAAGATATATCAATCTTTTCTTGTTCGGCTCTTTTTTTTGCTTCCTTGCTTGGTTTTACATTAAATGCAATTAATATTGATTTTGAAGCTTTAGCGAGAGTTACATCTGTTTCGGTTATCATACCAATATCTGAAAGAAGTATTTTTGGCTTAACCTCTTCATGTTTAATTTGATTAATTGCACTCTTAATTGCTTCAGAAGATCCATGAACATCAGATTTTACAATTATATTTAATTCTTCTGATGTATTATCCTTAAATGCCGAATCTTGAGTAACAAATGTTAATGGGTTTTTACCTTCTTTTGTTTCTTGAATTCTAGCATCGCATAAATTCTTTGCTTCTTTTTCATTTGGCAAAACTATAAAATCGTCTCCGGCTTTTGAAGCGCCATTGATTCCAATAATTTCTACCGGTGTTGCTGGTTCAGCTATGTCAATATTTTTTCCTTGATCATTTATAATTGCTCTAACTTTACCCCATTTTAGTCCACTAACAAAAAAATCTCCTTTTTTTAAAGTGCCTGCAGTTATTATAACATTTGCAACCGGTCCTCTTCCTATATCAATTTTTGACTCTAAAACTATACCTTTGGCATCTGTCTCAAAATCTGTCTTTAGATCTAATAGTTCTGCCTGAAGCACAATAGATTCAACAAGCTTTTCAAGATTTTGTTTAGTTTTAGTTGAAATTTCAACCATTAAAGTATCTCCTGAAAGATCTTCCGCAATTAATTCATATTCTAATAATTGATTTTTGATCTTTTGAGGGTCAGCCTCTGGAAGATCACATTTATTTATAGCAACTACTATTGGAACACCTGCTGCTTTTGCATGTTTTATTGATTCAACTGTTTGGGGTTTAACACCATCATCGGCTGCTACTACTAAAATTACTATATCCGTTAACTTAGATCCTCTTGCTCTCATTTCTGTGAATGCAGCGTGACCCGGTGTATCTATAAAAGTAATTTTACTTGAATTATGATTAATTTGATAAGCTCCAATATGTTGTGTAATTCCACCAAACTCTCCAGACACTACATTTGCTTTTCTTAAAACATCTAATACAGAAGTTTTTCCATGATCGACATGACCCATTACAGTTACAATCGGCGCTCTACTTTTTAAATTTTGAGTTTTAACTTCTTTTATTTTTTCAATTATTTCTTCTGCTTTTTCCTCTTTAATTGGGATATGGCCAAATTCCTTTACCAGATATTCTGCAGTATCTGAATCTATTGTATGATTAATAGTAACAGTCACACCCATTCCTAATAAATGTTTAATAATATTGCTTGATTGTTCTGCCATTCTATTTGCCAGCTCTCTAATGGTTATTAGTTCCGGAATATTAATATTTCTTTTAATTGGCTGTAAAATTTCTTTGTTTTCATCTTTGTTTATATTTCTATTTTCTTTTAATTTTGCTCTTTTTAAAGATGCCAAACTTCTAGATTTAGTTCCCATTTCATCTTCACTTAAGGCTCTAGAGATAGTTAATTTTAATTCTCTTCTTTTGCCAGCTAGTTTATTGGCTCTGCTATCTTTTGTTGAAATCTCTCCTTTGATTCTTTTTGTCGCTCTTTGTTCGGCTAATTTTCTTTTCTCAAAATCAGAACTAATAATTGACGATGGTTTGTTATAAGTAGATTTCCTTTGTATAAATGAAGATTGATTTTTATGTTTATCATTATTTGAAATCGGTCTTGAAGTCTGAGATTTTCCTAAATATCTTTTAGGTTTTTTTTCAATTACAACAGTATTTTTTGATTGATTTTTTGCTTGTTCTATACTGTTAATAGTTTTATTGGTGCTTCCAGAAATTGATAACTTTAATTTTTTTTTTTCCATTTTTCATCTCTCAATCTTGATAGGCTATATCTCTGGCAGACATAATTAAATCGTCTGCTTCTTTTTTTGATAAAGCAAAATCTTCCAGGTACCCTTTAATTCTTACTCTTTCTCCTTTAATCACATCATAACTACCAGTTAATTCATCTGAAGCTAAATCTGCAAAGTCACTTAATGTTAATATTTGTTGTTCCCCAAGCGTAACTAACATTCCAGGGGTTAATCCTTTATGATTGATTAAATCATTTTCCAAACCAAGATCTTTAATTTTATTTGAAATTTCTTTTTGGTCTTTTTGATAAAACTCTTTGGCTCTATCAATTAATTCTCTGGCTATATCAGTTTCAATACCTTCTATTTTAGATAATAACTCAGGAGTACTGTCTTTAATATCATCAATTGAAGAAAAACCTTCTGCAACAAGTAATTGTCCTAAAGTTTCATCCAGTTCTAAATTTTTTACAAAATTATCTGTTTTTTCTTTAAATTCTAATTGTCTTCTTTCAGAGTCCTCCTGATCTGTCATAATATTTATTTCATAATTTATTAGTTTTGTTGCTAATCTTACATTTTGTCCTCTTCTTCCGATTGCCTTACTTAAGTTTTCTTCTGATAAAATTACATCTAATTTTCTTTCTTCACTATGTACATTTACTCTTTGAACTTCTGCTGGTGATAAAGCATTTGCTACAACGACTGCAGGATCTTCTGACCAATTAACTATATCAATTTTTTCTCCTTGAAGTTCATTAACAACTGCTTGAACTCTACTTCCTCTCATTCCGACGCAAGCACCTACTGGATCTAAAGATGTATCAATAGCCTTAACACAAATTTTTGCCCTACTTCCAGGGTCTCTTGAAGAAGATTTAATTTCAATTAAACCATCATAAATTTCTGGTACTTCTTGTATAAACAATTTTTCCATAAACTTATGATGTGCTCTAGATAAAAATATTTGTTGACCTCTAGGTTCTCTTCTAACATCTAAACAATAAGCTTTAATTCTGTCTCCAGCTTTAATATTTTCTCTTGGTATTATTTCATTTTTTTGAATAATTGATTCAGTCCGACCTAAATCAACAATAACATTTCCAAATTCTAATCTTTTAACAATCCCACTTAATATTGTATCTTTTTTATCTTTAAAATCGTTATACTGTCTTTCTCTTTCAGCTTCCCTAACATTAAAAGTTATTACTTGTTTGGCAGTTTGTGCGGCAATTCTTCCAAAATCGAAAGATGGCAAAGGTTGTAATATTTCATCACCAATTTTTTTATCTACATTTATTTTATCAAGTTTTATTGCATCTTCTAGACTTATTTCTACATTTGTATTTTCAGGATTTTTAACGATCAATAACTTTCTATAAATACCAATATCTCCATTATCTCTATTAATCTGTACCATTATTTCATTTTCAGATCCAAATTTCGATTTTGCAGCTTTTGCTATTCCTGTTTCCATAGAATCAATAATTAATTCTTTATCAATAGATTTCTCTAATGCTACTGCTTCAGCAATTCTAATTAATTCTAATTTATCAGCTCTTCTATTTAACATTTATTTTCTCCAAAAAAAAATGGGCCGAGGCCCATTTTGAAATTTCAACAATGTACCTGGAATATAGGTATTTTTTTTAATTATTCAACTTTATTTACTTATTGAAAACCTGAGATTTATTAGTTTTTTCCCATGAAAATGAACCATCAGATTCTGGTTCTCTTCCAAAATGACCGTATGCAGCTGTTTTTTGATATATTGCTTTGTTTAAACCTAGCATTTCTCTAATTCCTCTAGGGCTTAAATCAAAATTTTCATTTATCAATTTCTCAACATGCATATTTTTTTGCTCATCATTATCAAATAAATCTACATAAATTGATAAAGGTTTTGAAACACCTATGGCATATGCTAATTGAATTAGACACTTGTCAGCAATTCCTGAAGCTACAACATTTTTTGCAAGATATCTTGAAGCATATGCTGCTGATCTATCAACTTTTGTTGGGTCTTTTCCTGAAAATGCACCGCCACCATGAGGTGCTGCACCTCCATAAGTGTCAACAATAATTTTTCTACCAGTTAAACCACTGTCTCCATCTGGACCACCAATTACAAAGTTTCCAGTAGGATTTATATAGATTTCATTTTCATCAAGATTTCCTAATAAATTTTTTGGAATAGATTTCTCAATGTATGGGAGACAAAGCTCTTTTACTTTTGCTAAGTTAACATCTTTGGAATGTTGTGTAGAAATCACTACTGATTTTACCGCTGATGGTTTACCATCTTTATATTCAATAGTAATTTGACTTTTTGAATCTGGTTCTATTCCATTAAGATTTCCTGATTTTCTATCTTCAGCCATTAATCTTAGAATTTTATGAGAGTAATGAATTGGCGCTGGCATTAAAACATCAGTTTCGTTACATGCATAACCAAACATTATTCCTTGGTCTCCTGCACCTTCATCTTTGTTTCCTGATGAGTCTACTCCCATTGCAATGTCAGCTGATTGTGAATGTAAATGACTTTCAATTTTAGTTGCATCTCTCCAAGTAAAACCATCTTGGTCGTAGCCAATATCTTTAATACAATCTCTAACTTTAGAAATTAATTCATCTTTATTAATATCAGGTCCTCTTGTTTCTCCAGCTAATACAACTTTGTTTGTAGTTGTTAAAGTTTCACAGGCCACTCTAGCTTGTGGCTCCATTCCTAGGTATGTATCAACAACCATGTCTGAAATTCTGTCACATACTTTATCCGGATGTCCTTCGGAAACTGACTCGCTTGTAAATAAAAAATCTTTCTTCATTTATTCTCCTTTTTTTTTAAAAAAAAAATCAAACTAATATAAAAAATTAAAAAATAAAAGAAGATCTTATTGCCATGAGAATTAAAAAAAGTATTTTTTATTTTTAGAATATTTCTAATCTCTATAAATCCCTTTTCAGTTGATTTTATTTTACCTACTACTTTTCCTGTTGCGTCAATATGTGCCGAAATACCATTGTTTGCCGAACGTATTAAATTTTTTCCTTCTTCTATTGATCTAAATATAGAATGAGAAAAATGCTGATGTGGACCAACAGAATCTCCGAACCATCCATCCTCAGATATATTAATTATAAAATCAAAATCTTCATTATTTTTATTAATATTTCCTGAATAAATTACTTCATAACAAATTAAAGGAAGAAAGCTAATTTTATCAAATTTAATTATGTTTCTTTCATTACTTGAAGAAAAAGATTGATATCCTTGAGTAATTTTCTTTAAACCAAAATTACTTAATAAGTTTTCAAATGGCAGATACTCACCAAAAGGAACTAGTTTATTTTTATCATATTTTGCTAATATATTTGCGTCTTTATCTAAAACTATTAGTGAATTAAATATTTTTGAATTTTCATAACTACTTATGCCTAAAATTATCTTATGCTGGTCTGAAAAATTTTCTGAAAATATATAACTAAAATTTTTTAAATCTTGTAAATAAATATTAGAAAGAACACCTTCTGGAAAAATAAAAAGTGTATTTTCTGAATAATTAGGTTCACTTAATTTTATTAATTCTAAAATTGTTTCTTCTGGTGGTTCATTTTCAAAAAATCTTTTAATATCCACTTTTGGTGAAATAATTTTTATTACAAAATTCAAATTTATTTTATTAAATTTTTCATATTTTTTAATTACTGAAGTTCCATAAAAAAAATTTATGGTTAGAAGTAAAATTGAAAAGAATAAAAAAAGAATTTTTTTCTTTTTCTTATAATTAAAAAAAATTACACAAGGTATTAAAAATAAAGTAATACACAAAAGGTTCAATGTATAAGTCCCAATTAGTGAAAGAATTTGAATTAATTGTAAATAATCTGTAAAACTATAGACAATCAAGTTCCATGGAAATCCTCCAAAAATAAAACTTCTTAAATACTCAATGAGTGAAAAAAAAAATGAAAATATTAAAATTGAAGAAAAATTTTTTTTAAGATTAAAAAATGAACTAATAAATGTGATAAGCCCATAAAATAATCCCAAAAATAAAGGAATAATAATTAATGAAAATGGTATTAAAGGTTTAAAAATTTCTTCAAAAGTAAGAGAGTTTGATATCCAATATAGATTAGAAATGAAATATCCAAAACCAAATATCCATCCAATCTTAAAAGATATCCATTTTCCTTTTTGATAATTAAATAATAAATAAAAAAATAATGCAGGAAATGTAATAAAGTTTATAAAAAAGAAACTATAAGGCGGAAGACTATAAGACGTTAATAAACCGATTATAAATGGTATAATATAAATGAATAATTTATTTTGTATTAATGAGGTCAAATTGCTTTGTGAAAATAATTTAATACTAAATTTTCTTTTTTATTCATCTTTTTAAAATCTGTCATTTTTTTATGATCATATCCAATTAAATGAAAATATCCATGTATCCACATTTTATCTAATTCTATAAAAAAATTTGAATTTTTTGATCTTTGATTAACAATTTCAAATGAGATGGCTATATCGCCAATATATATACTTTTTTTTTCTAGATATTGAGATGGAAATGATAATACATCTGTAGGTTTATTTTTTTTTCTAAATTTAAAATTTAAAATTTTCATTTTTTTATTGTTCGTTAAAAATACTGAAAATTCATGTTTTTTTCTTTTAAAAGAGCTAATTTTATTTAATTTATTAAGTTTTTTTTTAAAATAATTGCTTGGATTTTTAATCTTATTTTTCCACTTATAATGATCCAAAACTACATTTGCTTTAATCATTAGTCAGTTTTTTGATCTGAATATGCTTTAACAATTTTTGAAACCAAAGGATGTCTAACAACATCATTATGATCAAAATCAACAACTGAAATTTCTTTTAAGTGTCCAAGCAAATTTTTTGAACGATTAAGACCTGATAAAGATTTATTTGGTAAATCAATCTGTGAGGGATCTCCATTTATCACAATCTTTGAGTTTTCACCAATTCTTGTCAAAAACATTTTTATTTGGGTATCCGTTGCATTTTGAGCCTCATCAAGAATTGCAAAAGAATTTTTCAGTGTTCTTCCTCTCATAAAAGCTAATGGTGCTATTTCTATATCGCCTACTTCGATTTTTTTTTGAATTTTTTCAAAATCAAGTAAGTCATAAAGTGAATCATATAAAGGTCTAAGATAAGGATCTACTTTTTCCTTCATGTCTCCTGGCAAAAAACCCAACCTTTCACCTGCTTCAACTGCTGGTCTAGATAAAATAATTCTTTCTATTTTTTTTTCTAAAAGCATTGTAAGAGCTACAGCAACAGCTAAAAATGTTTTTCCTGTACCAGCGGGTCCAGTTGAGATTATTATTTCACTTTCTTTAAGTGCTCTAACATAATTTTTTTGTTTTTCAGACCTGGGTATTACTGACGTTTTAGGCGTTTTAATAATATATTCTATATTTTTTTCTGTTTTTTTTAATTTTTCATCTATCATAAATTTATTTACAGAAGAAATTATATCTTTTTTTTCAATAGTTCCATTATTTAAAAATTGATTAGTTAGAAATTCAATCGCATTCTTTACTAAATTATTTTTTTCAGGATCACTTTTTACAAGAATAGAATTTCCTCTTGAGTATATTTTTGTTTTAGTAATTTTCTCTAATTCCTTTAGATTATTATTAAATTCTCCAACTATTCCAATTAAAATATCGTTACTTTGAAAAATAATACTAAGCGCATTATTTTTGGAATATACAAATTTTAGCTCTGATTTTGAGTTTTTATAAGCTATATTGCTCAAATTAAGCTGCCTTCATATTTTTTTCTATTTCACCAAATAAAGTATTTTGATTACTATTATTAATTCTGACATTTACCAAACTACCAATATGATTTTCACTTCCTTTAAATATTACAGAAGATAAATATTTATTTCTGCCAAATAATTTATTTTGGTCGGACATTTTATTTTCTACTAACACTTCAATTTTTTTACCTTCCATAGATTTGTTTAATTCTATTTGATTATTAAATAGTTTTTCTTGGATTATAATTAGTCTTTTTTTTGATATTTCGCTATCAACCATTTCTAAATTAGATGCTGTTGTTCCTGGTCTAGGACTAAATATAAATGAAAAAGAATTTACAAATCTTATCTTTTCTAACAATTTCATTGTTTCTGAAAAATCTTTTTCAGATTCTCCAGGATAACCTATTATAAAATCACTTGAAAACTCTACGTCTGGATTTAATTTTTTTATTTTAAAATAAACTTCTAAATAATCCTCAACTTTGTGTTTACGGTTCATCAATTTTAATATTCTGTCTGAACCACTTTGTATTGGTAAATGAACAAAAGGCATAAGTTTTTTATTTTTTTTATAACATTCAATCAAATCATCAGTCATATCTTTAGGGTGAGAAGTGGTATATCTTATTCTTTTAATCTCATTAAACTTATCAATATGATTGATTAAATCTGAAATTCTATATTCTTTATTATTTGCTTTGAAATAGTACGCGTTAACATTTTGTCCTAACAAAGTAATTTCTTTTACCCCATTTTTGACTAATTGTTCTGCTTCATTTATGATTTGATTAAATGGCCTAGAATATTCTGGTCCTCTTGTATAAGGAACAACACAAAAATGACAGAACTTATCACAACCTTCTTGTATAGTTAGATATGCCGATACATTGTCATTTTTATTTTCTATTTCATCATAATATCTAAATTTAGAAACAGAATCGAATTCTGTTTCTTCAATTTTTTTTTTAAAAATGTGATTTTCCAAGATATCATTCATTTTATGATATGATTGTGGACCAATAACAATATCAATATAAGGATCCCTATTTAATACTTCTTGATTTTCAGCTTGCGCAACACAGCCAGCCACTACCATTATTGGCTTATTTTTTCCTCTATAAATTTTTTTTACCCTGCCAATTTCGTGGAATACTTTTTCTTTTGCCTTGTCTCTAATATGACATGTATTCAAAATATAACAGTCAACATTATTTTGATCGTCGCTTTTATGATAACCTATTTTACTAATTGAATCATAAATACGATTTGAATCATACTCATTCATTTGACATCCAAATGTTTTAATGAAAACTTTTTTTTTCATTGGTTATTTTTTTTTATGCCATACAATTCAAGTTTATGATCAACCAATTTGTATCCATATTTATCTGCTACTTTTTTTTGTAATTTTTCAATTTCCTCATCAACAAATTCTATTATTTCTCCAGTTTTTATATCAATTAAATGATCATGATGACCTTCATTTAGTTCTTCATATCTTGCTTTACCGCCTTTAAAATCATGCTTAGCAACTATTCCGGATTCTTCAAAAAGTTTTACAGTTCTATAGACAGTTGCAATACTAATTTTTGAATCTATTTTTGATGCCCTTTTGTACAATTCATCTACATCTGGATGATCATGGGAATCGCTCATAATTTTTGCAATAATTTTTCTTTGATCGGTTAGCTTAACTCCTTTTGCTATACACTTTTGTTCTATACTTTCAGACATATTATATTTAACTCGAATAATGAGGCTTAATCAAATCTTTATTTAATCGATTTTTTTTCTCTAATTTCAGTATTTTTTTATAATCTTTTCCATCAAAAT
Source organism: Pelagibacteraceae bacterium AG-439-F23 (assembly GCA_003212415.1). Taxonomy (GTDB): domain Bacteria; phylum Pseudomonadota; class Alphaproteobacteria; order Pelagibacterales; family Pelagibacteraceae; genus Pelagibacter. The sequence continues at coordinate 42,900 of QCPT01000002.1, read as the reverse complement.
CAATTGAATCAAAACCAAATAAACTAATATTATTTGACAGAGCTATGGCTTTTGCAATTGATATAGATATTCTTATACTTGATAATTTTCCTGGGCCTTGATTAACAAATATTTTTTCAATATCTTTTATTTGAATTTTATATTTTTTTAAAAAAATTAATAGAAGTTCAGTACATTTATCAAAATTTTCTCTACTGTTTATATAAGTGGTGGTATATGATTGTGAATCAGTAATGACCGAAAAAAAAACTTCTTCTTTTGTTGCATCAATTATTAAATTTTTCATATTTTATTTTATTTTATTTAATGCTTATGGTGAAATTGTAAATAAAAAATACTATCATAATGATAATGGAATACTCTCTTTAATGTATCATAGATTCGATGAAAATAAATACCCATCAACAAATATTCAAATGGATATTTTTAAAAGCCAAATTGAGATAATTAATAATAATAATTTTAAATTCTATAATCCAGATAAATTTGACGAAGAATTTAATAAACCTAAAACTAAAAAAAGATTTTTAATTACAATTGATGACGCATTTTCATCTTTTTATGAAAGTGCTTGGCCATACTTAAAAAAAAATAAAATTCCTTTTATATTGTTCGTTTCTTCGGAGGCTGTTGGAAAATTTGGATATATGACTTGGGGTCAAATAAAAGAAATTGAAAAGGAAGATTTTGCATTTTTGGGAAATCATTCACATTCCCACGAATATCTAATTGATTATAATTTTAATGATTTTAAAAATGATATCGACAAATCAATAAATATTTTTAAAAAAGAAATTGGATATAATCCAAAATTTTTTTCTTACCCTTTTGGTGAATATTCTCTTGAACAAAAAAATTATATTTCTAAAAATTTTAAATTTGCTTTTGGACAACATTCAGGTGTAATTGACTTAAATAAAGATAAATATGAATTACCAAGATTTCCAATAAATGAAAAATATGGAGATCTAAGAAGATTTGAAAATTTAGTAAAATTTTTACCTTTACAATACAAAAGTATTAATCCTAAGGATAAATTATTAAACTCTTTAAATAACCCACCAAAAATGTTTATTGATTTTTTTAATGAACAAAAGAATTTAGATAAAATATCTTGTTACTCTAACGAGGGTGATAGTTGGCATAAAACAAATATAAAACTAGAAAATAATAGATTAAATATTTTTTTCGAGGAAAAATTTAAAGAAAGAAGAGGTAGAATTAATTGTTCTATGAAAGATATAGAAGGTTGGAGATGGCTTGGTATTCAATTTTCTATAAAAAATTAAATTAAACTTTTAAGTTTTTCACTTGTAGGAAGAATCTTAACATCATCAAATTCTGTTAAAGAATTTTGTTCAATAATTTTCGATAAAATTTTAGTATATTCAATTCCTGTTTCGGCATATTTGTCTAGATATTTTACTAACTCTAAACTATTTAATTTTCCACTATTATCTCTTTGAATTGCTCTTTCTTTTCTAAATTTTTTATAGCTGGAATGAGTATTTAAATTTCTTAGATAAGCTTTTACTGATGCTTTTAAAACTTTAAAGCTTGCAACTTTATGTTTTGAATTATTGTCTGCTGCAGCTGGTTTAATTCCTTCTCCCGACCAAGTCCACTGACCAAATAGCGCATTTCCTTTTTGTGCAAATCTTGAAGTTCCCCATCCAGTTTCTTTGGCTGCCTGAGCAATAGCTAAAGAAACTGGAATTTCATCCATTCTTACTTTTAGTGTTGATAAATCATTTTTTACAACGCCATACTGTTTAAATTTATTTCTTAGCCATTCAACATCAGATTTGGAATTATTGTTTTTGTTCAATATTACAAAAAGCTTTTTTCTATCTAATTTTATTTTTGTATTTTCTTCAATTATTAAAGGTAAAACAATCTGAATAAACAAATTTTTCCTTTTTTTTGTGCTTTCAATATTTTTCATTTCCTTGGGAAGATGATCCAATGAATTACCAATGTTGACTAATTTTGTTTTTTTAACTTTTTTTAAATTATATTTTGTATCTTGAAATAATTGTTCAATTGTTGAAGCACTCAGTCTTGTAGTGTTAATATTTTTCTCATTTGATGAAAATACATCAATATCATCATAAACATTTTCTAAGTTACTACTTTCATCGATTTTTTTAATTTTAGATTTTTTATTATTAAGAGTTAATTCAAAATTCTTTTTGGAAATATTAATTGTTGTTTTATTTTTAAAAAAATTATTATCAAAGTAATTGACTATGTTTGGTAAATAAAAAAAAGAAAAAATTAAAAAAAAACTTACTATTGAGAATTTATAAAAATTTTTATACTCATTAAATTTTTTTAAATTTTTTTTTAATTTTTTAGTCTTTTCGGTTGCAGGTTTTACAAAAATTCCATCATTTCTAATTTTTTTTACCATAATAATTAAGTGGATTTTATTATAATTATTTTTTTGTATTTTTATACTGCTAAAACTTCCTTGACTTCAGGAATATAATGACAAAGCAAATTTTGCACGCCCTGCTTTAACGTCAAGGTTGAAGAGGGACAACCTGAACAACTACCTTGCAATTCTACTTTAACTTTGCCATCTTTGAATTCTTTAAATTTAATATCTCCACCATCTTTTGCTACAGCAGGTCTTACTTTTGTCTCCAATATATTAATAATTTTTTTTTCAATTTCACTGAAGCCACTAGGATCAACAGAATTTGCTTTATTATTAATTATCGATTCATTCCCATCTGCATAATATTCATTAATATGTGAAATTACTATATGCTTAATATTTTCCCAATCTATATTATTTTTTTTATTAACAGATACAAAGTCCTCTCCCAAAAAAATTCCTGTTACACCGTTTATAGAAAGTATGTTTCTAATTAAAAAATTATTTGTCTGGTTTTTGTCTAATATTTCATATGGTCCATCTTCTGAAACTTTTTTTCCTGGTAAAAATTTTAAGGAATTAGGATTAGGTGTCTTTTGAGTTTGAATAAACATAAAATAATTATATTTGTTTTATTTTAAATTGAAATAAATTTAAAATCCAATTAATTTCTTCATTTCTAATACTTTTTTTGAAGCAATTAAGTCCGCTCTTTTACCGCCTTCTTTCAGAACTGTGTCAATATAATCAATATCTTTTAGTAATTTATTTATTTCGATAGATATTGGAGAAATTTTTTCGACAACTATTTCTGTCAATTTTTCTTTAAATTGTGAAAAATTTTTTCCACTAAATTCATTTATTGAATTCTTTAAACTTTGATCACTTAAGCTAGAGTATATGCCCAATAGATTCTCGACTTCTGGTCTTTTACTTAAATTTTTATTATCGTCTGGCAAAGGATCATTATCTGTTTTTGCTTTTTTTATCTTATTCACAATTTGATCCTTATTATCAGTTAAATTTATCCTGCTTAAATCTGATGGATCGGATTTGCTCATTTTATTAGTTCCATCTTTTAAACTCATAATTCTTGAAAAATTTTTTTGTATTAAAGGCTCTGGAGCCCTAAGAAAATCTGGTGAATCAAAATCTAAATTAAATTTTTGCGCAATATCGCGAGCTAGTTCTAGATGCTGTTTTTGATCTTCTCCTACTGGAACATGTGTTGAATCGTATAATAAAATATCGGCAGTCATTAAAACTGGATATATATATAAACCTACACTTGCTTTTTCTTTATCTTTTCCTGCCTTTTCTTTAAATTGAGTCATTCTATTTAACCAACCCATACGAGCTATACATCCCAAAATCCAAGATCCTTCTGAGTGAGCAGCTACCAATGATTGATTAAATATAATACTTTTTTTAGGATCTATCCCACTTGCTAAAAAAGCTGCAGTAGTTTCTCTTATGTTGTTTTTAAGAATTTTTGGATCTTGTTTGGTTGTTATTGCATGCAAATCTACTACGCAATAAACACACTCATTTCCTTTTTGATTTTGCAGATCAACAAAATTTTTTATAGCGCCAATATAATTTCCTAAATGAAGATTGCCAGTTGGTTGAACACCTGAAAAAATTTTTTTTCCCATTATTTTAATACTTTAATTTAATATCCGAAAATTTAAAAGCTTTTGTAAGTATAGAGATCAAAATATAAATAATAAACGTTACAATAACTAATAGAATAATAGATAGTAGTTTATATTCACTGTTATAAGTTAAATTATCACTAAAATAATTTATTAAATTATAAAAAATATATGAAGTCAAAACAGTAGATAACAATATTTTTAATAATGATTTTATAAAATTTAAATTTAGTAAATAATATTTTTTATTAGTTAAATATACCAAAAGTATTATAACATTAAACCACGATGATATAGTTGTTGCAATAGGTATAATTATAAATCCTATTTTATTAAAATAATAAATACTAATTATAATATTAATAATCACTGAAGTGAAAGAAAAGTAAAATGGTATCTTTGTATTATGTCTAGCAAATAAAAAGCTTGAAAAAATTTTTATGAAAGAAAAAGCCGGCAATCCTAAAGCAAAATAAAATAATGCATTAGCTGAATTTTTTACGCTCAGTTCGGTAAAAGACCCATATCCAAATAATGAAGAAGTGATTTCTTCAGATGCTATTAGTAAAGCTATGGTTGCAGGTAAACTTAAAAACAAACTTAATTCTAATGCTTTGTTCTGAATAAAATCAATTTTTTTTTTATTTCTTGATTGGATATATTTACTTAAATTTGGCAAAAGAACCGTTCCAATCGCAATACCAGCTATGGCCAAATTTATCTGATAAATTCTATCTGCATAATAAAGGTAAGAAACAGCACTTGCTTGAAAGGAAGCAATAATTGTTCCTACTAAAATATTTATTTGCGTAACACCTGAAGAAAATATACTGGGTAAAAGCTTATTAAAAAATAATTTAACTTTATTATCAATTTTAAATTTTAAAGTAATTTTGGGAAAATAAAACTTTCTTATAAAGAATACCAAAAAAATTAATTGCACTATACCTGCAAATGTTACTGCATAAGAAAGATAAACTACCAGATGGTCATTTAAATAACTTTGAAAAAGTAAAACTAAAATTAAAAATATATTTAAAATTATAGGAGCTGCTGAAGCAACAGCAAATTTATTATGTGAATTTAATATTGCAGAAAAAAAGGAAGATAAACTAACAAATAGCAGAAAAGGGAAAGTAATTCTTGTAAGAGAAATAGTCAGATCAAGTTTATCAGAATCACCTGAAAAGCCAGGAGCAATAATATAAACAAATGAAGGCATAAAAATTTCAATTAGTAAAATGATCAAAAACAATCCAATTAAAAGTAAATTAAATATTTTATTTGCAAAGTTTTGAGATCTAATTTTTCCTAAAACCATTTCAGAAGAATAACTTGGAACAAAAGCAGCATTAAAAGTTCCTTCTGAAAATAGTCTTCTAAATGTATTTGGTATTCTAAACGCTACGAAAAAAGCATCTGCAATTGGACCGGAACCAAGATAAATTGCTATCAATAAGTCTCTTAAATATCCAAGTATTCTGCTAATTAAAGTAAAGAAACCAAATGTGCTTGTTGACTTAATTAGGTTCATAAATCATATTAGTCTTAAATTTGCTCTAATTGTATAAATATTTACAAAAATGAAGAAAAATAAAATTGAACATTATTCAGATAAAGAAGCTTTAGAATTTCATAGTAATAATAAATCTGGCAAGATTGAGATTATCTCGTCAAAACCTATGACCACAAAGAGAGATTTGGCACTAGCATATTCTCCAGGGGTTGCTGCTCCAGTAAAAGCAATATCAAAAAATCCTGAACTTGCATACGATTATACTACAAAAGGAAACTTAGTTGCCATTATAAGCAATGGGTCTGCCATATTGGGCATGGGAAATCTTGGGGCTTTAGCCTCTAAGCCCGTAATGGAAGGCAAGGCAATTTTATTCAAAAGGTTTGCTGATATCGATGCTATAGATTTAGAAATAGATTCAAAAGATCCAAAAGAAATAATTAATAGTATAAAAAATTTTTCTGGTAGTTTTGGCGGAATAAATTTAGAAGATATAGCTGCTCCTGATTGTTTTATAATTGAAGAAAAATTAAAAAAACTTTTAGATATTCCTGTATTTCATGATGATCAGCATGGAACGGCAATTATAACTTGTGCAGCACTAATTAATGCAATCGATATAACAAAGAAAGATATTAAAAAAATAAAAGTAGTAGTTAATGGTGCAGGAGCATCCGCTATGGCCTGCGCAAATCTTTTTAAAAAAACTGGAGTCCTTAAAAATAATTTAACAATGATTGATCGAAAAGGAGTTATTTACAAAGGAAGAAAAAATTTAAATAAATGGAAATTAAATCATGCAATAGTAACTAAAAATAGAAATTTAAATGATGCAATAAAAGATGCGGATGTTTTTTTAGGTTTATCTGCTGCGGGTATTTTAAAAAAAGATATGATAAAAAAAATGGCAAAAAATCCAATTATATTTGCCTGTGCCAATCCAGATCCAGAAATAACACCAGAAGAAGTTGAAGAAGTTAGAAATGACGCGATAATTGCTACTGGAAGATCAGATTATCCAAATCAGGTAAACAATTTAATTGGTTTTCCTTATATTTTTAGAGGAGCGCTAGATGTTAGAGCAAAAACTATAAATGAAGAAATGAAAATCGCTGCAGCAAATGCCATAGCATCTTTAGCTAAAAAAAGAGTTCCCGATGAAGTTGTTGCTGCTATGGGAGGTGATAGGCCTAAATATGGAAAAGATTATATAATTCCATCCACATTCGATCCAAGATTAATAAGTGTAATACCTGTTGCTGTTGCTAAAGCAGCTTTAAAAAGTAAAGTTGCAAGAAAAAAAATAAAAAATTTTGAAATTTATTCAGAGCTATTAAAACAAAGACTAGATCCTTCTGTAACTATAATGCAAGGTATAAATTCCAAAATAAAAAAAAATAAAAAAAGAGTTGTTTTTACAGATGGTGAAGATGAAAATACATTAAAAGCTGCAATTGCATTTAAAAATAGTGATCTAGGAATACCTATAATTGTTGCAAAAGAAAAAATTGTAAAACAAAAACTAAAAAAAATTGGTTATGGAGAAAATTTAGATATTAAAATCATAAATTATTCAGACAAAAATAAGAGGGAGAAATACTTAAAATATACTTTTAAAAAATTACACGCTGACAAAGGCAATCTTGATCCAGACATTTATGAAATGTATTTAAGAGATTGTAACAGAATGATTAAAAATGACACTGTTATCTGGGGATCCTGCATGGTTTCTACTGGGGATGCTGATGCCATGGTGACTGGAAATAGTAGAAGATACGCTCAATCACTAGAAAAAATTAATAAAATAGTCGAACCTAGACCGGGTGAAATAATGTTTGGATTAAATATGGTTGTTAATAAAGGTAAAACAGTTTTTATAGGGGATACTAGTGTTCATGAATATCCTTCATCAGAACAATTAGCTGAAATTGCTATTTCATCAGCAAGAGTTGTAAGATTGTTTGGATTTGATCCTAAAGTAGCTTTTTTATCTCATTCGACATTTGGACAACCTTTAACAAGTAGAACAAAACACATTAGGGATGCTGTTAATATACTAAAAAAAAGAAAAGTTAATTTTAAGTTTGATGGAGATATGCAACCAGACGTAGCTCTAAGTAAAGAATACACTGATTTATATCCATTTTCAAAGATAGTAGGTAATGCAAACATATTAATAATGCCAGGACAGCATAGTGCAGCAATATCATACAAAATAATGAAGACTCTTGGTGACGCAAAAGTCATAGGACCTTTATTGATAGGTTTAGGTCAAGCAATAGAAATAGCTCCTTTGAGGTCCTCTACTTCTGATATATTAAATTTAGCTTCTATTGCAGCTTACTCTGCTGGGGTTATAAATTATAATAAATAAAATTAATTTTTAAGAACTCTTAAATCTTCAATTAACAAAATACTTGCAATTACGTCTTCTACATCAAGAATTTGTTTTGCTTCATTTATAACTTCTGTTCTCTCTTCTTCATCCTTAGATATTCCATATACATATATTTTCTTCTTATATGTATCTATATTGTAATTAAATGATTTTATTTTTTTGTTTGCAATCATAGCAGCTCGTAATTGCGATGTTATTAAAATATCTTTGGCTGATTGTTTAAAATTAAATTTATCTTTAATTCGTAGATCATTTTTTACAGATCTAGCACCTTTTATTTCCCATCCTAGTTTTGTTATTTTTAACTTTTCTTCTACTGTATCCACTTTGCCTGTAATAAAAATTCTTCCATCTAATACTTTAGATTTAACAGACAAAATATAATTGGTATTCATGTTAATTAATTTTGCACTTAAATTCTTTTGCATTATAGAATCATCTATTTGAGTTCCAATTGTTCTTGGATCAATTGCAATGGAAACGCCAGTGCCAAAAACACCAGTTGATGAAGTTCCAACACAGCTTGTTAAAATAACTAACAAAAATAATAATAATATTTTATTTATTTTCATTTTTTAACTTTAAACAATAATCATAAATTAATTTTTTTGGAAATTTTTTATCTTTATTAATTTCATTTATAATATTTTTAATAGTCATTTTTTTTATTAACTTACTAATTTTTTTTTTATCTGATTCTTCTAATTTAATAAAATTTTTTTTTAAAGTATTATCTTCAGAAATAACTACAGTAACTTCGCCTTTTGTTGAAATAGATATTTCAGATAAATTTTTTACACTACTTCTTATATATTCTTCATGAAATTTAGTAATTTCTCTACAAATTAATATATTTCTATTAAAAAAATATTTTTTTAAAATATCAACAATTTTATTAATTTTCTTAGGTGAGATAAAAAAAACAATTGAACAATTAAAATTTGCAAATGAATTAAATAATTTATTTAATTCAGCTTTTTTTTCTGGCAAAAATCCACAAAATAAATACTTATCTGAAAATCCGCTTACTGATATGGCTGCACTAACAGCTGAAGGTCCTGGAACAGAATAAATATTAATATTTTTTTCTATGCACTTATTAATTAAAATTCTGCCTGGATCCGAAATTGCAGGTGTACCGGCATCAGATATGATTGATATTATTTTATTATTTTGTAAATTTTCTAAAATTAAATTTAAATTTTTATTTTCATTAAATTTATGATGTGAAATTAATTTTTTATGTATTTTAAATTTACTTAATAATTTTTTTGAAACTCTTGTATCTTCACATAATATTAAATCAGAATTTTTTATAACTTCTAAAGCTCTAAGTGTTATATCTCCTAGGTTTCCTATAGGTGTTGCAACACAATATAGCCCAGGTTTTAAGTTAATTAAGTTTTGATCAACATGCATTAATTATGAAATTATATTATTAATTATAAAATGAAAACTTTTATTAAAATTATAATTATATCAACTTTAAGTTTAATTTTTTTTTTTCAAACTAGCTATTCAAGTGAAAAAATTAAAATTGGTCTAATAGTACCGACAAGTGGAAAAGATTCAAAATTAGGAAATTCGATTATCAAATCTGTTAGATTGGCAATAAATAAAATTGATGATGACAGAATTGTAATTATTCCAAAAGATACAAAATCGAACCCCATAAATGCTCTGAGAGCTTCCAAAGAATTATATTATCAAGGAGTAAGAATTGTTATAGGCCCAGTATTTAATGAAAGTGTAAAGTACCTTGATGATTTAAATGAAATGACATTTATATCTCTAACAAACAAAATTTATGGAAATCCTTCAAACGTAATTAGTGCTGGTGTTAATGCAATTTCACAAATAAATACAATAAAAAAATTTAAAAAAATAAAAAATTTAGAAAGAAGTGTATTTTTAATTCCAAAAACATATTATAAAAAAGAAATTGATTTGGCGATTAACAAAACCAAAATAAAACTTAAAGACAAATTTTATTATGATTCAGATCCAACCTTATTAACATCTCAAATTGAAAAATTAACTAGATATTCTCAAAGAAAACAAAACCTTGAAGATGAAATAAAAAGATTAGAAAACTCATTAGTTCAAAATAAAGAAAAAAAAATAGAAAATTTAAAAAAAAAAGATACTTTAGGTGGTATTAATTTTGACTCTGTAATTATTGCAGATTTTGATGAAAGTTTAAAAAGTGTAGCAACTTCATTATTATATACAGACGTATCATCAAAAAGAATTTCATATTTAACTTTAAATCAATGGTTTGATGAGTCTTTATTAAAAGAAACTTCATTACATCCTATTTATTTTCCTTCTATAAATAAAGAAAATTACGATTTATTTATTGATGAATATAATAGTAGTTATGAATCTAAACCAAATCAAATATCTTTTTTAAGTTATGATCTTGTTGGTCTGGTTTATTATTTAATTTACAAAAATGACTTCAAGATGTCAGACGATCTTTTTTATAAGAAAAATAAATTTAAAGGTAAAATTGGTATATTTGAAATTAATAAAAATGTAATAACTCACCAATTAAATTTTTATAGTGTTGAAAATAATCAATTCAAAAAAATTTTTTAATTTTGTTGAATGCTATAAATCTATGATCAATTTTATATTTTTTACTAGGTTTCATTTGAGCAAATGTTAGCTTACTACCTTTTGGGATAAAAATCGGATCATAACCAAATCCATTTATTCCTTTTTTTTTATTTGATATTAATCCTTTTACTATTCCTATCGTATGTATGGGTTTTTTTTTAAGGCCATAGATTGTTAAAGCACAAACAAATCTTGCTACAATTTTCTTTTCTTTCCATCTTTTGTCTTTTTTATTTAATTCTCTGAAAACCTTTTTTATAGCAATATTGAAATTACCCTTCTTTCCTCCCCATCTGGCGGAAAATATTCCTGGAGCATTATCTAAATAATTTATTTCTAATCCAGAATCATCTGCAATACAAATTTTTCCAGTTTTTTTTGAATAATATTTTGCTTTAATTAATGAATTTTCGGTAAATGATCTGCCTTTCTCTTTTGGACTTCTTAATAAATTAAAGTCAATTGGAGTAAGTATTTTATAAGTTTTAGGCAATAAGTCTCTTATTTCCTTTATTTTTCCAGTATTATTTGAACCTATAATTATCTCTCTATTTTTTTTTTTATACATCTAGAAATATAGGATTTACTTACCATATAGCTATCAATGGAAAAAGAAGATTTAAAAGAAGAAGAAAAAAATAATAATCAATCTGAAGAAAAACTATTAGACGCTCAGGAAGAAAATTCTAAAAATAATGGAAAAAATTTAGAAGATAAAGAACAAAAAAAAGAACAATCTCCAGAAGAAGAGATAGAAAATCTTAAAGATAAATTGGCAAGAACTTTTGCTGAAATGGAAAATCAACGAAGAAGATTTGAAAAAGAAAAAGAGGATGCTTTTGAATATGGTGGTTTTGCTTTTGCAAGAGAATCATTAAATTTATTAGACAACCTTGAAAGATCAAAATTATCTTTGGAAAATGATGAAAAATTAAAAAACACTGAAACTTTAAAAAAAGTTATAGAACACTTAAATATTATTAACAAAGACATTTTATCTATATTTAAAAAAAATAATATTGAACCAATAAAATCAATTAATGAAAAACTTGACCCTAATCTTCATCAAGCAATGATGGAAATAGAAGATAATACCAAAGAGCCAGGAACAATAATTCAAGAGATACAAAAAGGGTTCATGATGAAAGATAGATTATTGAGACCTTCTTTAGTTGGAGTTTCAAAGAAAAAGTTAGAAGAAGAAGAAAATGATAATAAAAAAAGTGAGGAAAATAAGGAAAAACAAGAAGAAAAATAATTTTTTAAGATGGTTGTAGTTGTAAAATTAACACTTATATGAGGCTGAGGTAAATATATATGAGCAAAGTAATAGGAATAGACTTAGGAACAACAAACTCTTGTGTAGCAGTTATGGAAGGTACACAAGCAAAAGTTCTGGAAAACACTGAAGGAGCTAGAACAACTCCATCAGTTGTAGCATTTACAGATGGTGAAGAAAAATTAATTGGACAACCAGCAAAAAGACAAGCTGTAACTAATCCTGAGAACACTATATTTGCAGTAAAAAGATTAGTTGGAAGAAACTTTGAAGACCCATCTGTTAAAAAAGATATAGAGACGGCACCTTTTAAAATTATTAATTCAGAAAAAGGAGATGCGTGGATAGAAGCAAAAGGAAATAAATATTCACCTTCTCAGATTTCAGCATTTGTTTTACAAAAAATGAAGGAGACAGCTGAAAAATATTTAGGTTCAGAAGTTAAACAAGCGGTGATTACTGTTCCCGCATATTTTAATGATGCTCAAAGACAAGCGACTAAAGATGCAGGAAAAATTGCTGGATTAGAAGTATTAAGAATTATAAATGAACCAACTGCAGCATCTTTAGCATACGGTTTGGATAAAAAAACAAACAAAAAAATTGCTGTTTATGATTTGGGTGGCGGAACATTTGATGTTTCAATTTTAGAACTAGGTGATGGTGTGTTTGAAGTTAAATCAACAAATGGCGATACATTCTTAGGTGGAGAAGATTTTGATAATACAATTGTTGATTACCTTTTAACAGAATTTAAAAAAGAAAATGGAATAGATTTAAAATCTGACAAATTAGCCTTACAGCGATTAAAAGAGGCTGCAGAAAAAGCAAAAATAGAACTTTCTTCTGCTACTCAAACAGAAATAAATCTTCCATTCATTACAGCAGATAAAACTGGTCCTAAACATATTAATTTAAAAATGACTAGAGCAAAACTTGAAGCTTTAGTTGAAGATTTAATTACAAGAACAATACCACCTTGCAAAATAGCTCTTAAAGATGCGGGATTATCTGCGAGCGAAGTAGATGAAATAGTTCTTGTAGGCGGTATGACAAGAATGCCTAAAGTTATTGAAGAAGTAAAAAATTTTTTTGGGAAAGAACCTAATAAATCTGTAAATCCAGATGAAGTTGTAGCAATGGGTGCCGCTATACAGGCCGGTGTATTACAGGGCGATGTTAAAGATGTTTTATTATTAGATGTTACACCTTTGTCTTTAGGTATTGAAACACTTGGTGGAGTTTCTACAAAATTAATTGAAAAAAATACAACAATACCAACAAAGAAGAGTCAGGTTTTTTCTACTGCTGAAGATAATCAGCCAGCTGTATCCATTAGAGTTCTCCAAGGAGAGAGGGAAATGGCATCAGATAATAAGATTTTAGGAAATTTTGAGTTAGTTGGAATAGCTCCAGCGGCTAGAGGAGTTCCTCAAATTGAAGTAACTTTTGACATAGATGCCAATGGTATTGTCAATGTTTCCGCAAAAGACAAGGGAACTGGAAAAGAACAAAAAATTCAAATTCAAGCGTCAGGAGGACTGAGCGATGAAGAAATTAGTCAAATGGTGAAAGATGCCGAATCTAATAAAGAGGCAGATAAGAAAAAAAGAGAATCTGTTGATGCAAGAAATCAAGCTGATACTCTATTACATTCTACTGAGAAAAATTTAAAAGAACATGGAAGCAAAGTTTCTGATGCAGATAAAAAAGCAATTGAAGATGCTTCAGCAAATCTTAGAAATGCAATTAAAGGAACTGACATAGAAGAAATAAAGAAAAAAACACAAGATTTAGTCCAAGCTTCAATGAAATTAGGTGAAGCAATTTATAAATCACAACAAAGTGCTAAACCTGGTGATGCACCAAAAGATGCAAAAAAAGAAGAAGGAAAAAAAGACGATAACGTTGTTGATGCAGACTTTGAAGAAGTAAAAGACGATAATAAAGAAAAAAGCGCCTAACCTAACAACTATTTGTCTATAATTAGTTATGGCAAAAAGAGATTATTATGAGGTATTAGGTGTAAATAAAGGTGCTTCATCCGATCAGATAAAATCAGCTTATAGAAAACAGGCAGTTAAATATCACCCTGATAAAAATAAAGGTGATAAAGCTGCTGAAGAAAAATTTAAAGAAGCGTCAGAAGCTTATCATGTTCTATCAAACTCTGAGAGAAAGCAAAATTATGATAATTTTGGTCACGCAGCCTTTGAAAATGGAGGTGGTGGTCGAGGAGGATTTGGAAATTTTGATTTTTCAAGTCATTTTTCAGATATATTTGAGGATTTTTTTGGTGAAGGTTTTGGTGGAGGAGGAAGAAGATCAAGAAGATCAAATAGTAGAGGTTCTGATTTAAGATATGATTTATCAATTTCTTTGGAAGAAGCTTATACGGGGAAAAAACAAGACATAAAATTTTCAACATCAGAAAAATGCGATACTTGTAGTGGTTCTGGATCTAAACCTGGTCATGACGCTGGATCATGTTCAATGTGTGGTGGTCATGGTCAAGTAAGATCAAGCCAAGGTTTTTTTACTGTACAACAAACATGTCCTGAATGTTCTGGCTCAGGTGAAGTGATCACCAATCCTTGTGGTGGTTGTGGAGGACAAGGAAAAAAACAGGCATCAAAAAGACTTTCGGTTACAATTCCAAAAGGAGTTGATGATGGGACAAGAATTAGATTAGCCGGGAAAGGAGAGGCTGGATCAAGAGGTACTAGCAATGGGGATTTATACTTATTTGTAAATGTTTATTCGCATGATCTTTTTAAAAGATCAGAAGAAAACCTCTTCTTTGAATGCCCAATATCTATTGCAGATGCCGCTTTAGGATCATCTATTGAAATTCCAACTATAGACGGTGGTAAAGCTAAAATTAAAATACCCCAAGGAACTCAAAATGGTAAACAATTTAGATTGAAAGGTAAAGGCATGCCTTATATGAGAGGTAGTGGAAATGGCGATTTATATGTTCAAGTCAACACTGAAGTTCCAGTATCTCTTAATAAAGAACAAAAAGAATTACTTGAAAAATTTAGAGAAATTGAAAACGAAAAATCTAATCCAAGTATAAAAAAATTCTTTCAAAAGGCTAAGAGTTTCTGGAAAAATTAAATGAACTGGGATCAAATTATTCCAGCAATTTTTATGATTGCTGTTCTAATATTGGTTCTACCATCTTTTTTACAAACTAATTCGAAATTAAAGCAATTTTTAACAAATCTATCTATTTGGGCTATAATTGTTTCTGTTGTTATGATAGTTTTATACTTTATCTTTTAAATGAAAAAAATTAATTTAGCTATTACTGGTTGCATGGGAAGGATGGGCCAGCAATTTATCAAGTCTGCAAAATCAGACAAAAGTTTTAAACTAGTAACTCTTACAGAAAATAGAATTATCAATAAAAAAATAAGTGGAATTAAACCTGAGCTTAATACAGAAAAAGCATTTAAAAACTCTAATGTTATAATAGATTTTACAGTTCCGAAATGTACACTTGAAGTATTAAAGATTGCATCAAAATTAAAAAAAAGAGTAGTTATTGGAACAACAGGATTTACAAAAAAAGAAGAAAGTTTAATTAAAAAATACTCTGAAAAAATACCAATACTTAAAGCAGGTAATATGAGTTTAGGAATAAACTTGCTTATGTATTTAACTGAAATTGCTTCAAAATCACTTGGAAATAACTTCTTAAGTAAAGTTTTTGAAGTGCATCATAAACATAAAAAAGATCACCCTTCAGGAACAGCTTTGATGCTTGGAAAAGGTATATCTGTTGGAAAAAATAAAGATTTCTACAAATTATTAGGTAGAAAATACCTTAATAAACAATCTTTTCCTTATGGGAAAAAAATTAATTTTAATTCAATTAGAAAAGGTGAAATTATTGGAGAGCATGAAGTTGCATTCTCTAGTGGAAAAGAGGTTATAACTCTAAATCATGAAGCATTTGATAGGGCTCTTTATTCAGAAGGAGCTTTTACAGCTGCTAAATGGTTAATGAATAAAAAACCTGGGCTTTATTCTATGAGAGATGTTTTGAACTTCAAATGAATGAAGTTCAAAGATCTAAAATAATATTAAAAGTATTAAATAAAATTTATCCAAAAACACCTATTCCTTTAAAACATAGAAATAAATTTACTCTATTAGTTTCTGTTTTGTTGTCTGCACAAACTACAGATATTAATGTTAATAATGTAACTAAAAATATTTATCCAAAATATAATAAGCCAGAACATTTTGTAAAATTAGGAAGAAAAAAAATTGAAAATCTTATTAAAAGTATTGGTATATTCAGAGTTAAAGCAAAAAGTGTTTACTTATTATCAAAACAATTAATTGAAAAACATAATGGAAAGGTTCCAGATAACTTTGAAGATCTTGAAAAATTACCTGGAGTTGGACATAAAACTGCTAGTGTAGTTATGTCGCAAGGATTTGGTTACTCTGCGTTTCCTGTTGATACTCATATACATCGGTTAGCTCAAAGATGGGGCCTTACTAATGGTAAAAATGTAGTACAAACAGAGGAAGATTTAAAAAGATTGTTTCCTAAAAAATCTTGGAACAAGCTTCACCTTCAAATAATTTTTTATGGAAGAGAGTATTGCAAAGCAAGAGAATGTTATGGTTTGACTTGTAAAATTTGTACTACTTGTTATCCTAATAGAAAAAAACCAATCAAAACAAAGAAAGCTTAATATGGAAATTTTAGGAATAGGAAATGCAATTGTAGATGTTATTTGCAAAGTAGATGATGATTTTATCACTAAAAATAATTTAACTAAAAGTACAATGAAATTAATTTTTGATGATAATGAATTTAAAAACTTATTATCTAACCTTAAAATTGAAAAAACAGTTTCAGGAGGATCTGTCGCTAACTCAATTGTTGGTTTGTCTCAACTTGGAAATGAAGTTGGATTTATAGGAAAAGTTAATGATGATGATCTTGGAAGCAAATATGAAGATGGGCTTAAACAAGAAAACGTAAAATATTTTTATTCTAAAAAAAAAGAGGACTTACCAACAGGAACTTGTTTGATATTAATTACACCTGACTCTGAAAGAACAATGTGCACTTTTTTGGGAACTGCAGGAAAAATAAATGAAAATGATGTTGATGTTAATGCTGTTAAAAATAGTAAAATTACATTTTTAGAAGGATATTTGTGGGATGAAGGAGATCCAAAATCTGCATTTGACAAAGCTATCCAAAATTCAAATAAGGTTGCTATGTCGCTATCTGATTTATTTTGCGTTGAAAGGCATAAACCTCATTTCTTAGATTTAGTAAAAAATAAATTAGATATTACATTTGCAAACGAACAAGAAATAATGTCTTTGATTGATGTAAAAAATTTTGATGAAGTAATATCATTTTCTAAAAATCTTAAAAAGCTAATTGTTTTAACTCGTGGTGAAAAAGGAAGTGTAGCTATAAATGGAGATGAGGTTGTAGAATGCGGTATACAAAAAAATTTAAAAGTTATTGATTTAACTGGTGCAGGAGATTTATTTGCCGCAGGTTTTTTACATGGAATTTCAAATAATTTATCTACAAAAGAAAGTTTAGAAAAAGGTACTGAAATGTCTTCTAAAGTTATCCAGCAAATTGGGGCTAGGCTTTAGTATATTTTTTTCTTCTTTTAAAACTACCCTTTCCCTTTTTTGGTTTGATTATTCTTGGTTTATATTTTTTTGTTAAAAGATCTTTGGCAATAATATTTCTTTTTTTCACTTAATATTATAACCGAATTTAGTACTTTGAATGAAGTTATTATTGTTAAATTTATTACTTATTTTTTTTCTCAATCTATAAATATGAGTTTCGACAGTATGAGTTTCGAGCTTTGAACTGTGTCCCCAAACTTCAGTTTGTAATTTATCAATAGATACTGGATTTTCTGATTTTTTTAAAAATATAATAATATCCGCCTCTTTTTCAGTTAAATTTAATTCATTTTTATCATCAAAAATTTTTCTAGAATTTAAATTTAATTTGTAAAAACCAAGATCAATTTCTGATTGTTCAACAAATCTATTCTTTAAAAAATTAATATTAATAGTTTCTATTATCTTTGAGATCTTTAAGGGATAATTATTTAATATAATTTGATTATTTAAATTTGGAACTTTTTTTTTTGCAATTATCAAAAAATTATTCAAATGATCAAATTTTAATTCATCAAATTCCTTTTTGGAAACATTTAAAAGATTGAAATTTAAATTATTTTTTATTTCATTTAAAATTGAGAATAATTCAATAAAATCATAAATTATCAAATTTTGTTTATTCATATATAATCAAGATATGACAATTATAGTAAAAAATAAAGAAACTCTTATTTTTGAAGATTTTACTTTTAGATGTTGTGTGGGCAAAAATGGATTAACAAATAATAAGATTGAAGGTGACAAAAAAACACCCAAAGGATTATTTTTTCTTGGTAATGTTTATTATAGGAAAGATAGAAATAATAAACCAATTACTAGGCTTAACTGCATTTCTATAAAAAAAAAAATGGGTTGGTGTAATGATTTTAGAAATAAAAAATATAACAAACTAATTAAGATAAATAAAAAAATCAAACATGAAAAAATGTTTAGAAAAGATTATAAGTATGATTATGTAATACCAATACAATATAATACAAAAAAAACTTTAGCTGGAAAAGGAAGTGCAATATTTATTCATATAACTAAAAATTATAAAAAAACGGCAGGTTGTATTGCTCTTAGGAAAAAGGATTTATTAATATTGCTTAAGTTAATTAATAGAAAAACAAAAATTAAAATTATTTAATTTCTAGCACCAAATATACTAGAGCCTATTCTCAAAAAAGTAGAATTATATTTTATAGCATCTAGGTAATCAGAAGACATGCCCATACTTAGTTCTTTAAGTTTCATTTCTTTTTTAAAATAATTCATTCTTGAAAATGAAATTTCAGGATCATCATCTATAGGAGGTATACACATTATGCCAACTATATTTAAATTTAGTTGTTTACAATAATCATAGAATTCATTTAATTTTTTTATATGAATTCCATTTTTTTGTGATTCATTTCCTATATTAACTTGAATAAATAATTTTGGTTTAAGATTTTGTTTCTTTTGTTCCTCAGAAATTTTTCTAGCAAGTTTTTCATTGTCTAAGGAATGGATATAATCAAATAATTTTAGAGAAACTTTAACTTTGTTAGTTTGTAATTTTCCAATTAAATGTAGTTTAATTTTATCATTATTATATTTTATTTCTGACCATTTCTCTATGGCTTCCTGCACTTTGTTTTCTCCATAATCTGTATGACCATATTCTATTAAAGGTAAAATATGATTAATTTTAAATGTTTTAGAAACAGCAATTATTTGAGGAATTACCTTATGATTTTTTAAAACAGATTGTTTTGATTTAATTAAATTTTGTATATTAATTAAGTTCTGAACTGATTTATGCATAGCAATTTACCTAAACAATACTACTTTATAGAAAAATTTGATAAAAAAATTTTAGAAAATCAATCTACTAAAACAGCTATAATTTATAGGAATTATTCAAAAAAAATAAATAAACTTGAAATTTTAAAGCTTAAAGAATTTTGTAGTAAAAAAAAATTAAAATTATTTCTTTCAAATAATTTTAAATTAGCTTTAAAACTCAATTTAAATGGGGCTTATATACCTTCTTTCAATAAGTCTTTTAATCACTTAAATTTCAGTAAAAAAAAAGATTTTATAATTATAGGCTCTGCACACAATTTAAGAGAAATTAGAATTAAAGAATTACAAAAAGTTGATGCTATTTTTTTATCCTCAATATTTAAAAAAAATAATAATTATTTAGGTTTATTTAAATTTTTAAACTTAAGCTCTCTATCAAAAAAAAATGTTATTGCGCTTGGAGGAATTTCTAAAAAAAATAAAAAAATACTGAATATAATTAACTTATGGGGTTTTGCTGGTATATCTTATTTCAAATAAAAAAGGCCCCTTTAATAAAAAAGGGGCCTTAAATATAAATTTACTATCTAACTAAATTAGAATGCAAATGTAACGTTCAACTCATAACCTGTGTTATCAGTTGCAGCTGTTCCACCTACATTATCTACATTAGCTAAAGAACCTGAGAATGTCATTCCACCAGATACGTAAGAGAATGAAACCGCAGAAGCTTCTTGATCTTCTAGAGAAGTGTTTTCATGCTCAACAGTAGAAGCACCGTAAGAAACAGATAATTCATCACTTACTGCATAAGAAATAGCATAAGCTTGGAAATCTGAGTCAGTGTTTGCTGCTTGTCTATCAGTTTCGTTATCTTGGAAACCTATAGTGAATGCATCCATAGTGTACGTAGCATACAAGTTAGTACTTTCTATAGTGTTTGAAGCAGTAGTTTCGTTATCACCACCTGCATAACCAACAGTCAATCCATCAATACCAGTATACGTTATACCGTATTCAAGTGAAGTAGTAGATGCTGCTGCTGCCGGCAAGTAGTAAACTTCCATTGCTACATTATCTATCATTGCTGGTAATGTATAGTTGAAACCGTTAGCACCAGAAGCACCCGAAGCTGCCGCTGTTACTGTTCCATCTACGTTGTTCCAAGACTCTTCGTTAGCTGAAGGCATTTTATCATCCGTTCCAGCTACTGGTCCTGATCCACCTAATCCAGCAAAAGTTAAAGTTCCCATGTCGCCCATATCAAGCTTGATGCTGTTTGCATCGTTACCGTTAGGACCATCAAGTGCGTGTGAGAATGTCATAGTCCAACCATTATCTAGTTCACCTGAACCAGTAAAAGTCATAGTATCAGACATAGACCAAGCATTATTATTGTTGCTGTTGTCGTTAACAGCGTAAGTCATTATAGCAGATCCAGTTACCGCCATATCACCTGCAAAAGATGCAGTTGATACAAGAGCAGTTCCTAGTGCTGTAAGACCAACTTTTTGTAGTTTGTCCATATTAATTACTCCTTATTTTTAATTGTTAATATTAATATTAAACGTTGAATTAATACCAATCTGTAATGAAATTTGCCTTAAAATTGCAAATTATTACTTTTTTATTTGTTATGTGTGATATTTTTGCATCACTATTAATGATTGAATTTATTGTGTTTTTATCTTTTCGCATAGTTTAATAAGGCTTAAAAATAGAAAAAATCAAATAAAAGTAAAATGATAAAAAAAATACAGTTTCTGGTTCTCTTTAGCATTTTCTTGCCTTTTTTAAATTCTTGTGGAACAGGTGTAGATGCAAAAAAATTTCCTCCCGACCCAAAAGAAAGAGTTCAAAAAAATATTGAAGAAGGAAGGGGCTTTACACTTATGGGAGGTGTTAAAAAAGGAAGCTCTGGAGATTTTGATTTTGCAAGTTCAAATGAACTTTGGAGGGCATCATTAGATACAATAGATTTTATGCCCCTTGCATCTGCTAACTATAGCGGCGGCGTAATAATTACTGATTGGTATACATCTGGTTCGAATACGAATGAGTCAATTAAAATTTCAATTCGTTTTTTAACAAATGAAGTTAGATCTGATGCATTAGATATTAAAGTATTTCACAAAAATTGTGGACAAAATGATAACTGTCAAATTTCTGAAAAAAAAGGTTCTTTAGTTGCTGAATTAAATAAAAAAATTCTATCAAGAGCAGCCGTATATGCAAAAGAAACGAAAGAAAAAACTAAAAGAAAATACACAGGACAACAAGGTAAAAGACTTAAAAATTAAATGAAGTCTTTAAAAATACAATATTAGTTCTTAAAAGTGAATTCTAATAGATATAATTTCAAAAAAGTTGAAGAGAGCTGGCAAAATTATTGGGGGGAAAATAAAACTTTTTTATCAAAAGTAGATAAGAATAAAAAAAAATTTTATTGCCTTGAAATGTTTCCATATCCATCAGGAAAAATTCATATGGGTCATGTAAGAAATTATACAATTGGAGATGTTCTATCTAGGTACAAAATAATCAAAGGTTTTAATGTTTTACATCCAATGGGATGGGATTCTTTTGGTTTGCCTGCGGAAAATGCTGCAAAACAAAATAATTTAGATCCAAAAGAATGGACAGAAAAAAATATTTCTACAATGAAAGCTCAATTAAAAAAATTGGGGCTATCAATTGACTGGGATAGAGAAATATCTACTTGCTCAGAGGAATATTATAAACATCAACAATTATTTTTCTTAGAACTCTATGAAAAAGGATTGGTTTATAGAAAAGAAAATTTTGTAAATTGGGACCCAGTAGATGAGACTGTTTTAGCAAATGAACAGGTAATTGATGGAAAAGGTTGGAGATCGGGGGCCGTAGTTGAAAGAAAAAAATTAAATCAATGGTTTTTTAATATTTCAAAATTCGCTGATGAACTTTTATTAGGTTTAGAAGAGCTTAAAAATTGGCCAAATAAGGTTAAAATAATGCAAAAAAACTGGATAGGAAAATCTTTTGGATGTGAAGTAGATTTTAAGATTGAAGGCAATCCATCAATAGATAAGATTAAATGTTTTACTACTAGACCAGATACTTTATTTGGTTTTTCATTTTTAGCACTTTCCCCAGACCACCCAATAGCAAAAAATTTTGAGAATGATAAAGAATTCCAAAAATTTAAAAAAGAGTGCTCTAAGACAGGAACCACAGAAGAATCTTTGGCAATGGCAGAAAAGATAGGCTATAAAACTAATTTATTTGCAATTAACCCTTTAAATCAAAAAGAAAAAGTTCCAGTATATTTTGCAAATTTTGTTTTGATGGATTATGGTTTTGGAGCAATTTTTGGCTGTCCGGGACACGATCAAAGAGATCTTGATTTTGCACTCAAATATAATCTGCCTGTTAAAACTGTTGTTAAACCTGATAATGTTGATGAATTTAAAGTACAAAATGAAGCTTATACTGGATCAGGAATCATAATTAATTCTGATTTTTTAAATGGTCTAAGAGCTCCCGAAGAATCAATTATAAAAACAATTGAGATATTAGAAAAAGATAAAATAGGAACAAGAAGAATAAATTTTCGTTTAAAAGACTGGGGAGTATCTAGACAAAGATATTGGGGATGTCCTATTCCAATTGCTTATGATGAAAAAGGAGAAATAATACCAATACCAAAAAAAGAGCTTCCGGTAAGATTACCCAATAAAATTGACTTAAACACAAAAGGAAACCCTTTAGATAGTGATAAAGAATGGAAAAAAATAAAAATTAATGGAAAAAACTGCACAAGAGAAACGGACACTTTAGATACATTTGTTGATTCATCTTGGTATTTTTTAAGATTTTGTTCTCCTAATAATGATAATTATGGATTTGATATAAACGATATAAATTATTGGATGCCAGTTGATCAATATATTGGTGGTGTTGAGCATGCAATATTACATTTATTATATTCGAGATTCTTTATGAGATCTATTAATTATAAAAATGAAATTTTTAAAATTAAAGAACCGTTTGATGGTTTATTTACTCAAGGCATGGTTTGCCATGAAACTTATAAAGATCAAAAAAATAATTGGTTAAGTCCAGAAGAAATAGAAATAATAGATAAAAAGTATTATAAAAAAAATGACCCAAATTCAGAAATAATTGTAGGACCATCGGAGTCCATGTCTAAATCAAAAAAAAATGTGATTGATCCTGAAAATATAATTAATAATTATGGCGCAGATTCAGTTAGATTGTTTATACTTTCAGATAGTCCTCCTGAAAAAGATATACAATGGTCCGAGCAAGGCATGATTTCATCTTATAAATTTATTCAAAAATTATGGACCTTACATTTAAAAATAAAAAAAAAATCATCTATAGAAAATAATAAAATAATTGATGATTTGGAATTAAATAAGTTCACAAATCAATTAATTCATAAAATTACAAATAATTTAGAGAGTTTTAGCTATAATGTTATCATTGCAAGTATGTATGAAGCATATAATTTTTTAGTTAAATATATTGAAAAAAATATTAATCCAAAAAATTTGTTGGAAAATTATACAAAAATTTTAACAGTTTTTTCACCTATTATTCCACATTTTACCAGTGAGTGTTTGGTTGATATAGGTTCTGATCAAAAGTTAAAATGGCCAATAGTAAATAAAGATTATTTAAAAAATGAAAATATAGATTACGTTATACAAATTAATGGAAAAAAAAGAACAATTATTAATGCAGAAATGAATTTAGAAAAAGAAGAAATTTTAAATATTGCTAAAAATGAAAAATTGTTGGATAAATATTTAAATAACAAATCAATTAAAAAAGTTATTTTTGTCAAAAATAGATTGATAAATATTTTAGTAAATGAGTAGAATTATAAATTATACATTATCGTTATTTTTTTTATTTTTATTTTCCGGTTGTGCGTATGAACCAATATTAAAAAATAAAAATTATCAATTCTCTGTAAACTTGGATAAAATAATTGGAGACGAAAAAGTTAATTCTATAATTGTTAAAAATTTTAATAATTTAATAAGTAAAAAGCAAATATATGATTTAACCATATCTTCTACTAAAGAAAAAAATATAATCTCAAAAGATTCTAAGGGAGATCCTTCAATTTTTGAAATAATAATAAATGTAGATTACACAGTTAAAAAAGATGAAAAAACCTTAATTGCAAATAAATTAAATAGAAAATCTACATATAATAATATCTCAGATAAATTTGAATTAGACAATTATGAGAAGAATATTGTTAAGAATTTATCTACAAGTATATCTGATAAAATTATAAATTCTATTTCAGAAATAAATGATAATTAAATCATTTGAAATAGAAAAAATAAAATCAAAAAAAAATAGTTTAACTCTTATCTACGGAACAAATCAAGGTTACAAAAACCAAATAGTAAAAGAATGCTTTGAAAAACTATTCAAAGGGGAAGTTTTAAGATTTGAAGAGAATGAAATATTAAATGATCAAGATGAATTTATTTCAAATTTAATGAATAAATCTCTTTTTGATGATGATAAATTAATAATAATTTCTAGAGCAAGCGATAAAATTATTAAATTTGTTAATGAAATTATAGAAAGAAAAATAGAAAAAATAACAATTATTATTAATTCTAATAATTTAGAAAAGAAATCTAAATTAAGAAATTTATTTGAAAAGGAAAAAGAGCTTACTTGTATACCTTTTTATGATGATAATGATAAGAGTTTAAGTTTAATAGCTCAAAATTTTTTCAGACAAAAAAAAATTAGTGTTTCACAAGAAATCATAAATTTACTAATAGGGAGATCAAGAGGAGATAGAGGAAATTTAATTAACGAGTTAAATAAAATTGACAACCTATCAATAACAAAAAGAAACATTGATATAGAAGATGTTTTAAAATTAACTAATTTATCAGAAAATTATAGTGTTTTTGAGCTTGCAGAAAATTATTTAGCTAAAAATAAAAAACAAGTTTCAAAAATATTAAATGAAAATAATTTTGGAAATGATGAATGTGTTTTAATATTAAGAACAATATTAAATAGATCAAAAAGACTTCTTAAACTCAAAGAAATTCAAAATCAAACTGGAAATATTGATTTAACTATATCTTCTTTTAAACCTCCAATATTTTGGAAAGAAAAAGATGTTGTAAAAAAACAAATACAATCATGGTCAGATGGCGAGGTAAAAGAAATGATTTATAAAATAAATGACCTTGAAATTTTAGTTAAGAAAAATAATAACAATTCATTAAATTTTGTTTCAGATTTTGTAAGCAATTATTAATAATTATTTTTAATAACTTGGATTAATCTTTCCATCTGATCTAAGCCTTTGTACTCAAAAGCAATTGTTCCTGAGTTGTTTTTTTTATTGTTAACATAAACCCTCATTCCAATTTTTTCCATTAGCTGATTTTCAATATCAAGTATATTAGAATCTTTGCTGTTTTTATTAATTGATTTAATTCCTTTAGTAATTCTAATAAGTGCTTCAGCTTGCCTTACTGATAACTTTTTAGAAATTATCTTTTCAGCTAATAATTGAGCATTTTCCAAGCCTACCAAAATTTTTGCATGTCCTTGGGATATTTTTTCGTCAATTATGTATTCGATTATTTTTTGAGGTAAACTTAATAATCTTAAACAATTAGAAACATGAGCTCTACTTTTTCCTATAAATTTTGCAACTTTTTCTTGATCATAATTAAAATCATCTATTAGTCTTTTATATCCTTCGGCTTCTTCTATCGGGTTTAAATCTTTTCTTTGAACATTTTCAACTATAGCAAATTCTAGAGATTTTAAATTATCGGCTTCTATAACTACTACTGGAACTTTATGAAGTCCTGCTTTTTGCGCGGCTTGCCATCTTCTTTCTCCAGCTACTATTTCAAACTTATCAATTATATCATCTGATTTTCTTACTATTATTGGTTGTATGATTCCTCTTTCTTTAATAGAACTAGTTAATTCTTCTAAGCTTTCTTTTTCAAATTTTTTTCTTGGTTGATATTTGTTTCTAATTATAGAACTAATAGAAATTGTAGTTTTGTTTTCTTTAACTTCACTATCTCCTATAAGAGATGAAAGTCCCCTTCCTAGGCCTTTCTTCGTTTTAAAAGGATTAATCATGCTGCGCTCTCCACTGGTTTATCTTGATTTAAAAATTCTTCTGTAAAACTAAAATATGATTTGCTTCCAGGACAACCTTTATCATAAATTAATACTGGAACTCCATGGGAAGGGGCTTCGGATAGTCTAACATTTCTTGGAACCACTGATTGGTAGACTTTTTCTTTAAAATAATTTCTTGCTTCATTCTCTACTTCTCCTGAAAGCTTGTTTCGTCTATCATACATTGTCAAAAGGATCCCTCTGATTGATAGTTCTGGATTAAGATTATTTTTTATCCTTTCAATTGTCTTCATGAGTTGAGTAAGTCCTTCTAGAGCAAAAAATTCCGTTTGCAGTGGTACCACTAGAGCATCTGAAGCTACCAATGCCATAATTGTCAGTAAGCTCAAAGATGGAGGACAATCTATTAGAATATAATCATATGAAGCTCTAGAATCATTTAAAATATAGGTCAATTCGTCCTTTAATTTAAAGGCTCTACGACTGTCTCCAGCAGTTTCAACCTCTAGACCGGACAAATTTACATTCGAAGATATCAAATTTAAATTTTCAAAGCTTGTATTCTGGATCACTTCTGAAATTTTCTTATTTCCATTAAGCACACTATAAATTGTAGTGTCCGAGCTTGCACTGTTAGACAATCCTAGACCGGTAGTAGCATTTCCTTGTGGATCTAAGTCAATTACTAAAATTTTTTTTCCTTTCATAGACAATCCAGCAGCAAGATTGATCACAGTTGTTGTCTTTCCTACTCCACCTTTTTGATTTATGATTGAAATAATTTTTTTATCCATTTTTTTTTCTCAAAGCAGCGAGATTGGTCTTAGTTGTTGACTCGACTACTCCACCTTTTTGATTTATGATTGAAATAATTTTTTTATCCATTTTTTTTTTCAAATTAGAAATCTTAATAACTATCGACTCATCATTTGTTAAACTTTTTTTTTCTTCATAATCAAATTTCCAGTTCTTAAGTGCTTCATTCAAAATTTTTTTTCTACTTTTTCCTAAAAATAAAATTATGTATTTAAAACTTTTAAAATTTTTCTGAGCAATTTCAAAAATAATTGGCAAAGGTTTAAAAGCACGACAAATAATTACATCTGTACTTAAATTTTTTTCTTCAAAAATATTTTTTTGATAGACTTCTGTGTTCAAATTAAATTTTTTTGACATATCAGTTAAGAATTTGCTCTTGTGATAGCTCTTTTCGTAAAGAATCACCTTAAATTGGGGGTTTTTGTGTTTCATTAATATAGCTAAAACTATACCAGGTAGACCAGCACCTGATCCTAGGTCTGTACATGTCTTTAATTTGATATTATCAATAAAATCAATAGTTTGTGCACTATCTAATATATGTCTTGTATTTATTAATTTTTCAGTGCTTGAACTTATTAAGTTTATGTTTTTATTTTTTGAAATTATGGACTTACCATAGTCATCTAGCTCTTTTAATGTTTCACGTGAAACATTTGAGATATTAATATCAGTATTTTTTATAAAATTAGAATCAATCAAGCTATATGCTTAATAGACTTTCTTTTAAGATGAGACAACAAAATATATACAGCGGCGGGGGTGATTCCATCAATTCTTAGGGCTTGCCCCATTGTTTTAGGTTTAATTTGCTTAAATTTTGATTTTACTTCGTTTGAGAGCCCAGAAAATTCATCATAGTTTAAATTTTCAGGAATAATTAAATTTTCATCTCTCTTAAAGGCAATTATATCAGAATTTTGCTTTTTAAGATAACCTTTATAATGTGAATTAATCTCTATTTGTTCATCTATTTCACGTGAAACATAAGTGATTTCAGGCCATATTTTTCTAATTTTATTCATATTTACTGATTTTTGGCTTAATATTTGAATTGCAGTTCTTTTAACTCCATCTTTTGATATTTTTATCCCATAATTAGAAACTTTTGATGGAGTTATCAATAATTTTTCCATTTTTATCTGTGTTTTTTTAAGATTTTTTGATTTTTCCTCATATATAGTTTTTCTGTCTTTTGATACTAGGCCTATATCTATTCCTTTTTTAGTAAGTCTAATATCTGCATTATCAGATCTTAAAGACAATCTATATTCAGCCCTTGATGTAAACATTCTATAAGGCTCAGCAACTCCTTTGGTTACAAGATCATCTATCATAACTCCTATGTAGGCTTCTGATCTGTCTAATATAAAAGGTTCTTTATTTTTAACTGCAAGTGCAGCATTAATACCTGCTATAAGACCCTGAGCAGCAGCCTCTTCATATCCTGTAGTTCCATTAATTTGACCTGCAAGATAAAAATTTTTAATTTTTTTAGTCTCTAAAGTTAAAAATAGCTCTCTAGGGTCAACAAAATCGTATTCTATAGCATATCCAGGCCTTAATATTTTTACATTCTCTAAACCATTGATTTTGTTACATATTTCTTGTTGTACCTCTTCTGGTAGTGAAGTTGAGATACCATTTGGGTATATTGTATTGTTATTTAAGCCCTCAGGTTCTAGAAATATTTGATGCTTTTGTTTGTCAGCAAATTTAAAAATTTTATCTTCTATTGATGGACAATATCTTGGACCAACTCCTTGTATGCTTCCTGAGTACATGGCACTGCGTTTTATATTTTTAGAAATAATTTTATGAACAGCTTCATTAGTATAAGTTATCCTGCATGAGATTTGTTTATTTATATTTTTTTTAGTTAGGAAAGAAAAAAAATATGGATCTTTATCTGCATACTGTTCTTCAAGAATTTCAAAATTTATTGTTCGAGAATCTAGTCTTGGAGGTGTTCCAGTTTTAAGTCTACCAATTTTAAAATTATATTTTTTTAGTTGTTCGCTTAAGCCAGTTGAAGGTTTTTCATTATATCTTCCAGCAGGAGTCATTTCTTCACCTATATGTATTAAACCATTCAAAAAAGTTCCAGTTGTTAGAATAATCTTGGTTGATTTTATTTCTTTTCCACTTTCAGTTATAAAGCCATTTATTTCATTATTTTTAAAATTAAACTTAATTACAGGATCTGAAAATATCCTTAAATTACAGTAGTTTACAAGTTTTTCTTGCATATATTTCTTATATAAGGATCTATCACTTTGGGTACGTGGTCCTCGTACGGCTGGCCCTCTACTTCTATTCAATAAGCGAAATTGTATACCTGATTTGTCAGCAACGTCTCCCATTACACCGTCTAATGCATCTATCTCTCTAACAAGATGACCTTTGCCCAAACCTCCTATTGCAGGGTTACAAGACATTTCTCCAATTGTCTCGAACTTGTGAGTAAAAAGAGCTGTATTAACTCCTAGCCTTGCTGCTGCTGCAGCAGCTTCACAACCTGCATGACCTCCTCCTATTACAACAACATCAAATGATAAATCATTTTTCATAGTCATAATTTATTATTGATCAAAAATTTTACAAGGAAACACTTAAAAAAGTGCTAAATAATTAAAAAATTAGCCCTTATTTACCTATACAAAAATCACTGAAAATAGAGCCTAATATCTCCTCAACATCAACTTTTCCAACAATTGCTCCTAAATGTCTTGTTGCTAACCTTAGGTCTTCAGCCGCCTTATCAAAATCTTTTTGTTCATTTTTATCTTCAAAATTTTTTAAGTGAACTAAACATTGTTTTAGATTTTGCCTGTGTCTTTCTCTGGTTATTAAAATCTCCTTGGAAGTTATAAACTTATTTTTTAATTTTTCTTTTATAGAACAAATTAATTTATCAAGATTTTTTTCTTCTTTAATAGAAATAATAATAGGATTATATTTTTTTATTTTTTCATCTAATTCTTCAGTGCCTAAATCAGATTTGTTTAATACAATTATCTCTTTTTCATCTACCAAATCATCTAAAAATATAGTAAAATCAACACTTTTTGGCTCTAATAAAATTATGTTTAGGTCTGCATCTTCAGCTCTTTTTAAAGCTAATTTAATTCCTTTTTCTTCTATTTCATCTTTAGATTCTCTTATTCCAGCTGTATCAGAAATAATTACAGGATATCCATCAACATTTAAATGAGCTTCTATTACATCGCGAGTTGTTCCAGCAATTTCTGAAACTATAGCCACATCTCTTTTTGAAAGATAATTTAATAATGACGATTTTCCAGCATTTGCTGGACCAACTATTGCTATCTTAAAACCTTCTCTTATACGTTCTCCCACTTTTTGATCATTTAGTATTTTTTGAATTTCTTCTCTAATTGTTTTTGAATCATTCTTAATATTTTTAATTACATCTTTGGGTAAATCATCTTCTGGAAAATCAATTTTTGCTTCAACATTTGATAAAATTTTTAATAATTTTTCTCTTAAAAATTCAAACTTTTCTGAACTTTTTCCTGACATTATTTTAATTGCTTGCTGTCTTTGGATTTCAGTTTCGGAAGAAATTAAATCTGAGATGCTTTCAGCTTTAAGTAAATTTATTTTTCCATTCTGAAATGCAATTTTAGTAAACTCTCCGGGTTCAGCTAGCCTACAGTTATCTATTTTTGAAATTGAGGCGTGTATTGCCTCTATAACAGCCCTGCTACCGTGCACATGAAATTCTGCCAAATCCTCTCCTGTGTAGCTATTTGGCCCAGGAAACCATAGAATTACACCTTCATCTATAATTTCATCTGAGTTATATTTGAATATTTTTTTTAATGACGCGGATCTAGATTCAGGAAATTTCCCTTTTGTTAGTGATTTGATTACCTTTCTTGCATTCAAGCCAGAAACTCTGACTACAGCCACTCCGCTTAAACCTGGCCCAGAAGATAAAGCATAAATTGTCATAAAATAAATATATCTGCTATATAAATTTATTATATATTTTTTTTATGATTGTATGGCTAGCATCTTATCCGAAAAGCGGAAATACATGGGTAAGATTTTTTATATTATCTTTGATATTGGGAAATAAAAAAAATATAAATTTAAATCATTTAAAGGCTATTTCTCAATACCCCTCTAAATCTCAATATAAAGATATAATATCAGATTATTTAAATTTAAATGAAGTTGCTAAGAACTGGAAAAAAACACAAACCAAAATTAACTCTGACAAAAAAGTTAGATTTTTTAAAACTCACAATATGTTAGTAGGACACCAAGACAATTTTTTTACTGATTATACTAATACGCTTGCTTCAATATACATAATAAGAGATCCAAGGAATGTTATTACGTCACTTAAACATCATTTTAGTTTAGATTATAATAAATCTAAAGAATTTTTATTTAATGAAAACCAAATTATAACTTTGTCTGACCAAGAGAAAGAAAAAACAATGGGGGAAAAAAATCATCAATTACCTCAAATTATTGGATCTTGGCAATTGCACTATAGATCGTGGAAAAGTATGAAAAAAAATTTTTTGCTTATTAAATACGAAAATCTTATTAAAAATCCCAAAGAAGAATTTTTTAAAATTAGTTTTTTTGTGGAGAAAATTTTAAAAACTAAGTTTACTGAAGAACAAATTAATAATGCAATTGAATCTAGCTCATTTTTAAAATTAAAAAAAATGGAAGACGATTATGGTTTTGTAGAAAGTGCGGAAAATAAAAAAGGAGGAAAAAAAAATTTCTTTAACCTTGGGCCAAAAAATGATTGGACAAAACTTCTAGATAAAAAAATTGCTGATGAAATTGCTTCTAAATTTAAAAATGAAATGAAGGAATTGGGTTATTTATAAAGTAAATATTAACCTGGTTTATTCATTGAATTAAAGAATTCAGCATTACTTTTGGTGCTTTTTAATTTTGAATTAATAAATTCAATTGCATCCATAGATCCCATTGGTGCAATAATTCTTCTTAAAACGTTCATTTTTTGAAGATCATTTTTATCAAATAATAACTCTTCTCTTCTTGTGCCCGATTTAGTTATATCAATTGCAGGATAAATTCTTTTTTCAGATATTTTTCTATCTAATATTGTTTCGCTATTACCAGTTCCTTTAAATTCTTCAAAAATAACCTCATCCATTCTACTCCCAGTATCAATTAAAGCTGTAGCTATTATAGTTAGAGACCCTCCTTCTTCAATATTTCTTGCGGCACCAAAAAATCTTTTTGGTCTTTGAAGAGCGTTGGCATCTACACCTCCAGTTAAAACTTTACCAGAACTTGGTACTACTGCATTATATGCTCTTCCCAGTCTTGTTATTGAGTCTAATAAAATTACAACATCTTTTTTATGTTCGGTTAATCTTTTTGCTTTTTCGATTACCATTTCAGCGACAGCTACGTGTCTTTGTGCAGGTTCATCAAAAGTAGAGCTAATAACTTCACCTTTAACTGTTCTTTGCATATCAGTTACTTCTTCAGGTCTTTCGTCGATCAATAAAACCATTAGATAACACTCTGGATGATTTGCCGATATTGAGTTTGCAATACTTTGCAAAATCATTGTTTTACCTGCTTTTGGTGGTGAAATAATTAATGACCTTTGCCCTTTTCCTATTGGGCTGACTAGATCAATTAGTCTTGGAGTTAAATCAGGTTTTTTTTCAATTTTATTTGTTTCAACTTCCATTACAAATTGTTTATTTGGATAGAGCGGGGTTAAATTATCAAATGCAATTTTATGTTTAAATTTGTCAGGTTCTTCAAAATTAATTTTACTTACTTGCAGTAAAGCAAAATATCTTTCTCCTTCTTTTGGTGATCTTATTGGACCCTCAACACTATCGCCTGTTCTTAAACCAAACCTTCTAATCTGGCTTGGACTAACATAAATATCATCTGCACCTGGCAAGTAGTTTGATTCCATTGCTCTTAAAAAGCCAAATCCATCTTGAAGGAGCTGCAAAACTCCTCCGCCTGTAATTTCTTCACCTTTTTCTGCTAATTTTTTTAAAATTGCAAAGTAGATTTCTTGCCTTCTCAATGTGCTCGCATTTTCAATGCCTAATTTCTCTGCTTCTGCAATTAACTTTTCTGAGCTTTTTTCTTTTAGTTCCTGAATATTCATGTTTGGGGGTTTTTCTTTGTTAGATGATTTTAATATATATACTGAACTATAAATTTCAACCCCTAGAAAACTAATAATTTAACGTAAATTATGCTGAAATTTGATCAATTTCTCTAGTAAAATCATCTACTTTTGACCAATCGGTAAATTCATAAGATTTTGAAGTATCTGTTGGACCCTTAGTAATAAACATTATTAATCTAATAATTTGCCTGTCTAAAAAACTATATTTTGGATAATCAATTTTTCCTGCGAAAACAGCTTTTTTATATGGATTCCATTTTGCTAATTTTAAAAATTTAATGATGTATGGATTTGTTTCTGGTAAATTTTTCTCTGTTTTTCTAGCAACTACATTCACTGAAAAGAAAACACTTTTTTTTTTATTCAAATTTTCAATATTTTTATTAACAAAATTCAAAACGGAAGGATTGTGTTTACCATATCGAATACTTGCTCCTATAATTATAACTTCATAAGGTTGAATGTCTTCTTTTGTGGCTTTGTCTATTTCAAGCAATTTTGTTTCATTATTAAATTTAGACAAATTTTTAATTCTTTCACATATTAGCTTTGTCTGGCCATCGGTAGTTGAATATATAATTAATCTTTTATACATTTAATTGGCAAGGACATTTTGTAAAACTAGACGGACATCTGTTTTTAGGTGGGTATAAATTATTTTTAAATTTGTAATTATCTATATTAAAAATTAAATCTGACAAACTTTGGATAAAAGCTTCATTAACTCCCAAAGCTTCAATTCTGGTATAATTTTTACATCCATTTTTTCTTGCTAATTTCTCATACTCTATATCTAATTCTACCAATGTTTCAGAATGTTCAGAAACAAATGCTATTGGAACTATAACTAAATGTTTTCCTTTTTTTGAATTTTCTATAATTACATCTTCTGTTGACGGCCCTATCCATTTCAAAGGTCCAACTCTGCTTTGATAACTTAAAACATAATCTATACTTTCATCATTAATTCCTTCCATAATTTTTTTTACACCTTGTTCTACCTGCCATTGATATGGGTCTCCACTTCTAATATTTTTTTCTGGTAAACCATGAGCTGAAAAAATTAATTTGAAATTATTTATTCCTTCTATTTTTTTACATATTAAATCTATGTGTGCTTTTATAAATTTATCATCTTCCGGATAACAACAAATAGTACTTGTATTTGTATTAAGATTATTTTTTTTTGCAATTTCTTTCCATTCCAAGATAGATGAACCTGAAGTTGCTGCTGAGTATTGAGGATATAAAGGAAGCAAAACTATCTCTGATGGATTAAAATCTTTAACCATCCTTACTGTTTCAGAAGCTCTTGGGTGCCAACACCTCATGGTAATAAAAACCTTGTAATTAAAGCCTTTTTGATTGTTGTTAAGAGATTTTTCTAAACTGTTTGCCTGATCTTGCGTTAATTTTAAAATAGGTGAAGATCCTCCAATTTCTTTATATATATTTTTTGCAATAGGGGCTCTTTTTTTTGAAATTAATTTTGCAAGTGGATACCTTACAAATGAAGGTAAATTTATTATTGCTGGATCATTAAATAGATTAAACAAAAAAGGCTCAACATTATCTAATTTATCAGGACCCCCAAGATTAAATAATATTACTGCAATTTTCATTTAAAATTTCTTACTATATCAATTAATTCTTTTACTAAATCTATTTTTGTTTCAGGTAGAATTCCATGTCCTAAATTAAATATATATGGATGATCTTTAAATGTTGTTAAGTATTTTTCTACTTCTTTTCTAAGATTTTCTTTGCTGGTTAATAAAACTTTTGGATCTAATCCTCCTTGAAC
Source organism: Pelagibacteraceae bacterium AG-439-F23 (assembly GCA_003212415.1). Taxonomy (GTDB): domain Bacteria; phylum Pseudomonadota; class Alphaproteobacteria; order Pelagibacterales; family Pelagibacteraceae; genus Pelagibacter. The sequence continues at coordinate 7,618 of QCPT01000002.1, read as the reverse complement.
GGGTATTTTAATTTCTTTAATTATTTTTATTGGATCTACCTCATAATCTATATTTATTGCATCGGGTTTAACTATTTCGCAAAATTTTTTATAATCTTTTATTCCTCTTGGAAAGCATATTACTGGTACTCCTAATTTTTTTACATATTCTACAATGTTCAATGTTGGTTTATAAATATAATCTGGAATTTTATTTTCCAATAAACCAGCCCAGCTATCAAAAATTTGTATAACATTAGCACCAGCTGTAATTTGATTTTTAATATGAAGTTTAAGAAATGTTTCTATAATATCTAAAAGATTATTTATTAATAAAGTATCGTTAAAAAATTTTTTAGGTAATCCTTTTTTAGGTGACATTTTATTCAACATATAAACAAGAATTGTCCAGGGAGCACCAACAAATCCTATTAAATCTCTATTTTGTAATAAATGATTTTTTGAAGTTAGTGAGATGGCTTTATAAACAGGGTTGAGTTTATTTGTAAAATTTACTTCATTTGTTTGTTTAATTTTATCTATGTTTAAATCACCTAATTTAGGACCAAAACCTTTCTCAAATTTAACTTCTTGATTAATGGCATAAGGAAGCATTAAAATATCAGAAAATATTATAGCAGCATCAAAGCCAAATCTTTTAATTGGCTGTAAGGTAATTTCAGAAGATAAATTTTCATTTAAGCACAGTTTAATAAAATCTTGGTTGCTTTTTCTAATTTCCCTAAATTCGGGCAAATACCGACCCGCCTGTCTCATTAACCATATAGGATTTTTAGTTGTATCTTTATTTAAAATACAGTTCTTTATAGGAGTCATATAATAATAGATAAATAATATTTGGTTATATTAGTATTATGAATTGTGAATAACGTAAATTATTCAATTACCACAGGTTATTAACTTATTATTAACAACAAAACCACCTAGAATCATTGTTTTTCAATAATAATTTGGATTAATATTAGTTATTAATAAATAAATTAATAATATCCACAATTTATAATTTGTTTAATTTAAGTTAATTTTAATTGAAATTTTTACTATTAAACAGAAATCTATAATATTGTTATTTTATTGATAATTTATAAACCTTTTATACATGGAAAATTCACACAATATTTATCTTATATCAGATTCTACCGGTGAAACTCTGGATAGAATTTTTTTAGCATTAAAAGCTCAATTCGAAAAATTTGATTATAAAATTAATCAATTTTCTTTTACTAGAACAGAAAATCAGATTAATAAAATTCTGGAAAATGCTGCTAAAAATAAAAATTCAATTGTATTGTATACTATTGTTAATAGTAAATTAGCTAAGTTTTTAACTGAGGAATCTTCTAAAAAAAAAATTCCCTGTTTTGGAGTTTTAGGAGATTTAATATTAAATTTTTCTAAATTATTAAATCAAAAAGCATCACACGAACCAAGCGGCCAACACGTTATGAATAAAGAATACTATGATAGAATAGAAGCTATACAATTCACAATGAACCATGATGATGGAAACAATACAATTGATATTGAAAATTCTGATATAGTGCTTCTTGGTGTGAGCAGAACCAGTAAGACACCAACATCAATTTACCTGGCCAATAGAAGCTACAAAACCTCAAACATTCCACTTGTGAATGAAAAATCTATACCTGAAAAATTAAAAAAAAAAACATTTAAACCTTGTGTTATTGGTTTAACCACGGAACCTAGCAGGCTCTTCGATGTAAGAAAAAATAGACTTAATTCATTAAGGGAAGGAAACAACATAGAATATGCAAATATTGATAAAATAAAAAAAGAGTTAGAAAGTTCAAAAAAACTTTTTAAAAAAAATAATTGGCCAATAATTGATGTAACAAGAAAATCTGTGGAAGAAACTGCCGCTTCAATTATTAAGATTTACGAAATAAAAAATAAAAAAAATGTATAATTTAATTTTAGCCTCTAAAAGCAAAGTAAGAAAAGAAATACTTAATAAAAATAATATTGATTGTAAAGTTGAGCCATCAAATGTTGATGAAGATTTTGTAAAAAATGGGTTGTTAAACGAAGGGGCTTCACCTGAAATTATTTCAAAAAACTTAGCTGAATTAAAAGCAAATAAAGTAAGTCAAAAAAAAAATGAAGAGATGGTTTTGGGGGCCGATAGCGTTATTGATTTAGAAGGAGAATTGATTTCAAAACCAGAAAACAGAGATGAAGCAATGAAAATTTTAAAAAAATTAAATGGAAAAAAACACAATTTAATTAGTTCTGTATGCATATCTATAAATGGATCAATGGTATGGAACTATACAGATAAAGCCTCTTTAACCATGAAAGAAATGTCTGATGATCAACTTAGAGAATATTTATCAAAAATAACAGATGAAGCGCTTTATGCTTATAATGTATATCAAATAGAGGGCGTGGGAAGATCGTTATTTTCAAAAATAGAGGGAGATGAAAATACTATTATGGGCCTTCCTATCGGCAAAATTAAGGAATATATCAGTTCCAAGTGATTAAAAAATATTTAGTTATAGGAAACCCCGTTGAGCATTCTTTATCACCCAAACTCCATAATTATTGGATAAAAGAAAATAATATTAATGCCGTTTATGATAAAAAAAGAATTGATGAAAGTGAGTTAAAAAATATTGTATCCGAGGTTAAAGAGGGAAAAATAAGCGGTATTAATGTTACTGTTCCTTTTAAGAGAACAATTATACCTTTTTTAGACAAATTGAGCCCTGAAGCAGAAGATACTCAATCTGTTAATACAATTTATTTACAAGACGGAAAAATAATTGGTCACAATACGGATATTGCTGGATTTGAGCTTGCGATTAAATATTCCAAATATGATCTTGCTAGCAAGAGAATATTTGTATTGGGAGCAGGCGGTGTTGCTCCCTCGATTATTTATTCTCTTAGAAAAATGAAAGTTTCAAAAATTACTTTAAGCAACAGAACCAAAGAAAAAGCGGAGAGTTTAAAAAATTTATTTAAAAATATTGAAATAGTTGATTGGGGCGAAACAGTAAATTTTGATATGATTATAAATGCTACAAGCATTGGGTTAAAAAATGAAGATGGAATTAAATTTGATTATTCTGCTGCTGGTCCTGATAAATTTTTTTATGATGTTATCTATAATCCTAAAGAAACAATTTTCTTAAAAAGAGCAAAATTATTTGGAAATAGAACAGAAAATGGAAAAATGATGTTTTTATATCAAGCGCATCAAGCATTTACAATTTGGCATAAAATTATGCCTGAAATAAATGATGAAACAATTAAACTTTTAGATTGATGATTATTATTGGAATTTTAGGAGATATTGGGTCAGGTAAAAGTTTTATATCAAAACAATTTAATTGCCCAGTTTTTTGTGCTGATGATGAAGTAAGTAAAATTTATAAAAATAGTAAAATTTGTTACAAAAAATTAAAAAATAAATTACCAAAATATATAAAATCATATCCAATTAATAAAATCGAATTAACAAGAGCCATTCTAGCAAATAAATTTAATCTTAAAAAAATTGTTAAAATTATTCATCCACTTGTTAGAAAAAAAATGAATAATTTTTTAAAAAAAAATGCTAAAAAAAAATTGTTGGTTTTAGATGTTCCTTTACTAATAGAAAATAAACTAAATAAAAAAAAATATATATTAGTATTTGTAGATTCTAAAAAAAAACAAATTAATAAACGTTTAAAAAAAAGGAAAAATTATAACAAAAAAATTATAGAAAATTTAAGAAAATTGCAGAAAAAAATATCTCATAAAAAAAAGTTATCCACTTATATAATTAAAAATGATTTTAAACTTTTAACTGTAAAAAAAAGAGTTAAACTTATAAAAAATAGTATATTAAATGAGAGAAATAGTCCTTGATACAGAAACGACCGGTCTTTCAGTAAAAGATGGGCATAGAATCGTAGAAATAGGTTGCGTAGAACTGGATGATCTTATTCCTACTAAAAAAATATTTCATTACTACTTAAATCCAGAAAGAAAAGTTTCTGAGGAAGCGTTCAAGGTTCATGGATATTCAGACGAATTTTTATCAGACAAACAAAAATTTATTGAAATTGCTGATAATTTTCTGGAATTTATAAAGGATAAAAGGATAATAATACATAATGCAGAATTTGATATTGCCCATATTAATAATGAACTTTTAATAGCAGGAAAAGAAAAAATATCAAAAACAAATATCATAGACACTCTTGATATAGCTAGGAATAAATTTCCAGGTTCTTCAATAAGCTTAGATGCTCTTTGTAAAAGGTTTAGAATAGATAATTCAAAAAGAGAAAAACATACAGCACTTATTGACTGCGAATTATTAGCCAAGGTATATATAAATTTACTTGATCAAAGGGAACCAAAATTAAATTTTAATAATTTAAATGAAATAAAAAAAAATGAAAATAGTAAAACAATTCATAATTATTCAAAAAAAATAATTATTCCTTCAGCAGAAGAAATGAAGAAACATAAGGAATATCTAAAAAAAGATTTTAAAAGGAATTTCTTTTAATTTTTTTTTTCGTTGTAAAGTTTATTGAAATCTATTTTGCTATTAAATTTTAAATCAGGAAAACCTGATAATTTTAATATTTGAACAAATATTTTTTCTATTTGAGGATGAATTTGAATTTGCAAATCGCATAAAATAAATTTTTTTATTTCTTCTGCAATTGGCTTCTCTTCTTCTATCTTTACAACTGTAGCATAAGTCATTTCAACATATGTTTTTTTCTTATTAATTTTGTCTTCATAAGAAAGCTTAGTATATACTTCTATCATTTTGTTTTTTAAAATCTTAGAGCTTAAATCTAATTTTAAAGAATATTTAGAAATATTTTCTTTTGCAGAAATTAGCGATTCCGGATCTGGTGTTTCAACAGATAAATCTTTTATGTAGCCAAGAATAATTTTATGTTTAACCGTCATTTTTCATCATCCATGTCCCTATATTCACCATCAATAAAATTTTTTTTTTCAGTTGTGTTTTTATTTTTATAATAATTTTTTGAAAAAAATTTAATAAATAGTTTTCTACTATAAGGAAAAACTAATAAAATACCTAAAGCATCTGTTGCAAATCCAGGTAAAATTAAAAGTATTGCAGCAAAAGCAAGAGTTGCTCCTGAAATCATCTCATAAATTGGGATTTCATTTTTCATTAATCCAGAAATCCCAGATCTTAGAGTATTAAATCCCTCATGTCTTGCGTATGCGACCCCAACTATGGCCGTCAAAAATATTAATGAAATTGTATTGAAAGCTCCAATTTGTGAGCCAATTTTTATAAATAGATAAATTTCAATGATTGGAATACCAATTATAAGTAATAAAAGTGTGTTCATTTGTCTATTATGTAATTAGCAGGTTGAAATTATTCAATATAGTAAATATTATTATTATATGAGTTATAGTTTTGAATACATAGATATAATACTTCTTGCAATGATAGCAGGCTTCATTTTCTTAAGATTAAGAGGAATTTTGGGAAAAAAAACAGGATTTGAAGAAGATATAAACCCAAATTTTCATGAAGAAACTGTAAAAACCGTACCAGAAAAAAAATTAAATTCTGAAACATTTGATGAAAGTGCAAAAAAAGAGTTTTTAAAAGGAGCTCAAATTGCTTATGAAACAATTGTTACTAATTTTTCTAAGGGAAAACTTAAAGATATAAAATCTTTGTTAGACATGAATGTCTATGAACAATTTAATAGTGCTCTCGATGAAAGAAAATCAAAAAATTACTTATCAGAAACCACATTCATCGGAATAAATTCAGCAGAAATAAAACATCATCAGCAAAATAAAAATATGCTAGAGGTTACGGTTGAGTTTGTGAGTGAGATTATTTCTTGTATTAGGGATAAGGAAAATAAAATTATTTCTGGCGATCCAGAAAAAGTCAAAAAAGTAAGTGATGTTTGGAAATTCTCAAAAGATAGCAGATCAACAAATCCAAATTGGCTTTTAATTGATACTCAAGCATAATTGACAAATAAACTTTCAGATAAAGATAAAAAGGATTGGGAAAACTTTGTTAAAGGCAATGAAAAAATAGACAATAAAGATGTTAGCTCTTTTAATAAAGAAAAACAATTTATTGAAAAAACAATTGATCTTCATGGTTACACACTAGAAGATGCAAATATAAAAATTTTTGAATATATAGAAAATTGTTATTTAGATAATATAGATAAAATAAATATTATTACTGGGAAAGGTTTAAGGTCAAAGAATATAGATGACCCATACCAATCAAATGATTTAAGTATTTTAAAACATTCTGTTCCAAATTTTATTAAAAATAATTCTGAATTAATGAGCAAAATATTAAAAATAGATTTTGATTCTGTTAATAGTCCTTCAAAAGGAAATTTTGATATATTTTTAAAAAAAAAAAATAATTAAATTGAATAAAAAAATACTTAAAAAAAAAATTAAAGCAAGATTTAGAAAATCTAAGAAAGATTTAAAAAAAAATGTTAAAATTTTTTTTACTTGGGTAAAAGGTGCAGAATTAGTTGAACTTAAAGAATGTGAAATCTCAAAAGACCCTGTCAGGCCAGAATTGGATAATATTTTTAGAACAAGTTATGGTAGAAAAATATTTGGCGTAAAATACAAAGATGAAATTCATGCTGTTATGTGTTTTGCTTTTACAAATAAAATCCCAAAGACTGTAAAGGAACTAGATTTAATGAGTAAAGATGCTTTTTTACAAAGCGCTACCAGAGATCAAAAAGTTGGCAAGATTGCAATAGCATATACTGTCTGGTCTACAAAAAAAGGTGGAGGAAAATTAATTGTAAAACAAGTATTTAAAATGATAAAAAAATCTAACCATTTAAATAGACTGGTAACATTATCTCCTCTAACTGAAATGGCTCGTAATTTTCATATAAATAATGGTGCCGAAGAGATTCAAGTTAATGAGGAAACGCAAAATTTTGAATATAAAATTATAAAATAAACTTAGATAAATCAGTATCTTTTACTAGTTCGCCTATATTCTCCTTAATATAATCAGAATCTACAGTAATTTTTTCACCAGCTCTATCTGTTGCTGTGAAACTGATTTCGTCTAAAACTCTTTCAATAATTGTGTGTAGTCTTCTTGCACCAATATTTTCTACTGTTGAGTTTACTTCATTTGCTATATTTGCAATTGTATCAATACCATCATCTGTAAAATCTAAGTCTACATTTTCAGTTTTTAGCAAAGCTTTATATTGTTTAATTAAACTATTATCTGGTTCTTTTAATATTCTTATAAAATCTTTACTATTTAAAGCATCTAGCTCAACTCTTATTGGAAGTCTTCCTTGCAATTCTGGCAAAAGGTCAGAAGGTTTTGCCAACTGAAAAGCTCCAGATGCAATAAATAAAATATGATCGGTTTTAATTGGTCCGTATTTTGTGCTTACAGTTGTTCCTTCAATTAAAGGAAGTAAATCTCTTTGCACACCCTCTCTCGATACGTCACCGCCAACTCTATCTGTTCTTGCAGAAATTTTATCTATTTCATCTAAAAATACTATTCCATTATTTTCAGTAGAGTTCTTTGCAGATTTAATAATTTTATCTTGTTCAATTAATTTAT
>QCPT01000001.1 GCA_003212415.1 Pelagibacteraceae bacterium AG-439-F23 | reverse complement strand
AACCTTTCCACAAATATAAAACTGTTAATGCCCAGAAAGGCATCAAGCAAACATTCACATTAAATTCAGGTGTTGTAAAATTATGAAAATAAATCCCTTCTAATAATAAAACTGATATTAAACAAAATACCTTATTTTTAAAAAAATCTTCTGCTAGTTTAAAAACAGCAATAAAAGAAATGATAACAAAAATTTGACTTAATAAATAATAAGCCCAATCCTGTGCACCGAAAATTTGATAAAAAAATTCAAGAACAAAAGCAACTACGGGTGGATGTTTATTAAATCCCCAATCCAAATTACTTCCCCAAGCTAAATGTTCAATTGTATCTAGGGGTAAATTATTATTTGTTAATGTTGGAATTAAAGTCCAAATAATTAAATGTGTTGTAAGAAAAATATAAAATAAATTAGTTGAATTCTTTTTATTTAAAGCCATTTTTAACAATTTATACAATTAATACTGCCTTGACACTCAATAATTCGTGAATATATTCACCAAATTCAAAAATTTGAGCATGGTAAAGATCTCTAAAACATACGTTCCAAAAGAAAAAGAAAAATACATGTGCGCAAAACACCTTGAATTTTTTAAAAGAAAATTATTGGAATGGAAAAAGGATCTTAAAAAATCTAATAGTGAAGCAATATTTAATGCATCAATGGATGATAATAGTTCATCAGCAGACATAGTTGATCAGGCAAGTTCTTACACTGAAAAAAATGTTGAGATGAGAGCTATCAATAGACAAATAAAACTAATTTCTAAAATTGATGGTGCTCTAAAAAAGATACAAGATGGAACATATGGTTTTTGTGAAGAAACAGGTGAACCAATAGGATTAAAAAGATTAATTGCAAGACCAGTTGCTACATTATGTATTGCGGCTCAAGAAAAACACGAAAAAAACGAAAAAGTTTACGCTGACGACTAAGGTAGCGGTATTTCCAAGCTACTATCCATAAATTTAAAACCTTTGACTACTGCTGGACGTTTAGAAATTTCTACATACCATCTACTAAGATGATGAAAATTTGCTAAGCCAATATCATGCCATTCGTGTCTTGCTATCCATGGCCATGTGGCAATATCAGCTATAGTATAATTTTCTCCAGCAAGAAATTTAAATTGTCTCAATCTTTCATCTAATTCTTCGTAAATTCTTTTTGTTATTTCAAAATACCTTTTTTCACCAAATTCGCTTTTACCTGGATTGTAATGATGAAATTGGTGATGCTGTCCAATCATAGGGCCCACATATCCCATTTGGCCCATCAACCACTGGTTAATTTTAAGTCTATTTTCTTTATCATAAAATTTATTACTTCTTTCACCTAAATACATAAGAATAGCACCTGACTCAAAAATAGATTCTCCATTATTATTATGGTCAATAATTACTGGAATTTTACTAAATGGACTAATTTTTTTAAATTCAGGATTAAATTGTTCTTTTTTTCCAAGATCAACTTTAGTTACTTTATAATCATAACCAATTTCTTCTAGCATAATGCTAATTTTTTTTCCATTTGGAGTATCGGCTGAAAATAATTCTATCACTCTTTTATGCCCAGTCTGTCTTTGACTGATTTTGATGTAGTTGTGAATTCAAGTTTATACTTTTCATTTGGCCTTGAATATTTAAAACAACCTCTTGCAGCTAGAGCACCTTCATGAAACCCGGATAAAATAAGTTTAAGTTTTCCAGGATAAAAACATATATCACCAATTGCAAAAATTCTTTTTTTGTTTGTTTCAAAATTTTCTGTGTTTACTGGTATTAATTTTTTATCAATATTTAATCCCCACTCTAAAATAGGACCCAGTTGCATAATTAAACCAAAAAAACCTAAAATATAATCTGCTTTAATGCTTTTTATTTCTCCGTCATCTCCTTTTATCTCAACACTTTCTAATGTTTCATTGCCTTTGACATCTTTGATGGAAAATTTTGTTAAAACTTCAATTTTTTTTTCTTTTTGTAATTCTTTTATCTTTTCTACGCTAGCTGGAGCTCCTCTAAATTCATCTCTTCTATGAACTAAAGTAACTTTTGAAGTTTTTGATAATTCAATAGCCCAATCTAATGCACTATCTCCTCCTCCAAAAATAACCACGGATTTATCTTTAAAAATAGTCTTATCTTTTATTGAATAAAGAACTGATTTTCCTTCAAATTTTTCACAATTTTTAGTTGGAAATTTTCTTGGTTCAAAAGAGCCTACACCGCCTGCAATAATAATACTGGTTGTTAAAAATTCTTTTCCTTTTGAGGTTTTTACAATCCATCTTTCATTTTCATTTTTTATTTCTTGCACTCTATCGCTTAAATGAGATTTAAAATTAAACGGTTTTATTTGTTCAATTAAATTATTTGTAAGTTCTTCGCCAGTGCATTCTGGAATTGCAGGAATATCATAAATAGGTTTGTCGGGATAAAGCTCGATACATTGGCCTCCCAACTTATCTAAATTATCTACTATTTCACACTTAAGTCCTATGATGCCCAATTGATGTGCACAAAATAAACCTGTGGGTCCTGCTCCAACAATTAAAACATCTGTATCAATCATTAAACTTGCTTTTCTGGTAAATGAACAACTAGTCCATTTAATTCATCTGAAACTATTATCTGACAACTTAATCTGCTACTTGGACTTGGTTCATAAGCTTGGTCTAACATATCATCTTCTCCTTCTGCTTTTTGAGGTAGTTTATTAAACCAATCTTCTTTGACGTAAACATGGCAAGTTGCACAAGCCATTCCTCCTCCACAATCAGCGTCAATGCCTGGAATATCATTTTGGACCGCACCTTCCATAACGCTAAGTCCATTTGCAACATCAATTTCATGTTGTTTGCCGCTATGTTCTATGTATTTGATTTTGGCCATTTAAAATTTATATAAGCACAAAAAAAAATAGGGCAAGTAATTAAACTTGCCCTATTAATTAATTATTTAACTCTTACTATTATCTTTTAGAAGAGTTAGCAACAGCGCAAGACCAGATAATTAAACCGAAAGCGATTTTATTAACAAAGTCTGCTAAGTTGTAAATAACGTTAAGTGAATTTGCGTCAATTCCACCAGTTAGGTAACCAAAAATGTAACCTAAAGGATAGATTGCCCAACCTACAGTAACGATCATTCTTAATGCACCGAATGCTGTTACTAAAGATTTGTTTCCAGATTTAGCTGCAGCTTTGCCTGCTTCACCTGAAAATATTTCATAAAGAATGTAAATCCATCCAGCTATACCGATAATGAAACCAAGTGTAGCATTAATGAATCCAGCTTCTCCAAGATATCCACCTACTAACATTACTAAAGAACCAATAAAGATTCTCCAGAAAATGCCGCTGTCAACTTTTCTTACTGCTGAAAGAATTAAGTAAAATTCTACTAGCTGTAAAGGAACTGTAATTAACCAGTCAATGTATCTGTAAACAGTTGGAGTGTCTCCTGTCTCAACCCAAACCGCTCTCATGTACATGTAATGGATAAATGCAATACCAGTTACTAAACCAGCTACGTTTACAGATTTTCTCCATTGTGCAGAAACATTTGCCTGCTCCATAAAGAAAAATGCAGTAGCTGCCAACATACCCATTGATATTAACCAGAATGAAATACCAACGAAATCATCCGTAGCTAAAAAGGTTGTTGCCGCATTAGCCGCTGTAGTTGCTCCAATAAGCACTAAAGCTAAAGCTAACATCTTAATTGTCTTCATAAAAAACTCCCTCATTAGTTAGTTTTTATAGTTTAAATTTAAACTACAGCCGACCCTAATGGTTCGACTAAAGTTAGGGGCTTAATAACAAATAAAAATAGATTATTGAAGACTTTTTAATCGTCAAAAAGTATTGATTTTACTTATATTTTAAAATTAAATACAACCTGTTACTTAAAATCAATAAAAAATGGCAAATCAAAACAAATCAATATGAAAAGTAATTTCAAAAAAATATATAACGATTCTCTTAATAATCCAGAAGAATTTTGGAAAAATATTTCAGAAGATGTGTTTTGGTTTAAGAAACCAACAAAAATTTTAAACAAATCTAACCCTCCTTTCTATAAATGGTTTGAGGATGGTATTACAAACTCATGTTACAATGCATTAGACTTCCATATAGACCAAGGTAGAGGAGATAAAACTGCATTAATATACGATAGTCCTATTACAGGCAATAAAGCAAAGTTCACTTTTAAAGAATTAAAAAAAAAAGTTTCAAAATTTGCGGGAGCTCTAGAGAAACAAGGAGTTACAAAAGGAGATAGGGTTATAATCTACATGCCTATGATACCAGAGGCTGTTGTTGCTATGCTTGCTTGCGGAAGAATTGGAGCAATTCACTCAGTTGTTTTTGGAGGATTTGCATCTAATGAATTAGCTAGCAGAATAGACGACAGTAAAGCTAAAATTCTAATTACAGCTTCATGTGGATTTGAACCAGGAAGAACTGTTGAGTATCGACCCTTAGTAGACGGTGCTTTAAATCTTGCAAAACATAAAGTTGAAAAAGTTATTCTTTATCAAAGAAAAGGTCATGAAGTAAAACTTAATGAACCTCTTGAGATTAGTTGGGAAGAATCTTTGATAAACGCTAATGATAAAGATTGTGTTGAAATGGAGTCTAATGAATTAGCTTATATTTTATATACATCTGGTACCACAGGTATTCCTAAAGGAATTGTTCGAGATATTGGAGGACACATAGTTGCTTTAAAATGGACAATGAAAAATATATATAACATTGATACTGATGATGTTTGGTGGTCAGCAAGCGATATAGGATGGATTGTTGGTCATTCATACATTGTTTATGCACCCTTGTTTAAAGGTTGCACTACTGTTTTATTTGAAGGAAAGCCAGTTGGCACTCCAGATGCTGGTGCTTTTTGGAAAGTTATATCTGATTATAAAGTTAAATCACTTTTTACCGCTCCAACAGCATTTAGAGCAATCAAGAAAGAAGACCCTGAAGGTAAATTTTTCTCTAAATATGATCTTAGTTCATTTAAGTCTTTGTTTCTTGCAGGAGAAAGGGCTGATCCAGATACAATTAGATGGGCAGAAAATTTATTAAAAGTTCCAGTAATTGATCATTGGTGGCAAACTGAAACTAGTTGGGCAATAAGCTCCAATTGTACAGGTATTGAAATGCAGAAAACTAAATATGGCTCAGCTTGTAAAGCTGTACCTGGATATGACGTTAAAATTATAAAGCCAGACCAAAGTTTGGCTAAGCCAAATGAAATGGGGGACATAGTTGTGAAACTTCCATTGCCTCCAGGAACTTTTCCAACGTTGTGGAACGCAGATAAAAGGTATGAAGAAAATTATATGTCTAATTACAAAGGATATTATCAAACTTATGACGCAGGTCATATTGATGAAGATGGCTACATATGGATAATGTCTAGAACAGATGACATAATTAATGTTGCCGGTCATAGACTGTCTACAGGAGCAATTGAAGAAGTTTTATCAGAACATCAATCTGTTGCTGAATGCGCAGTTTTAGGAATTAAAGATCAATTAAAAGGTCAATTACCTATTGGATTAATTGCGTTAAAGACAGGTGTTACAAAAGATAATGAAACTATTTCAAAAGAATGCATACAAATGGTCAGAAATAAAGTTGGTCCAGTTGCTGCTTTTAAAACTGCAATTGTAGTTAAAAGATTGCCAAAAACTAGATCAGGAAAAATTTTAAGAGGAACTGTAAGAAAAATTGCTGACAAGGAAGAGTATAAAATGCCAGCAACAATTGATGATCCTTCTATATTAGATGAAATTAAAACAGAATTAACAAACAATAAAATAATAAATAATGACTAAGGCTTACATTTTTATGTTCATTGCAATTTTCTGTGAAGTTGCAGGCACATTACTTCTTCCATCTACTCAAAATTTCACCAAACCAATACCGACAGTAGTAGCTGCCACTTGTTACCTGACAGCATTATATTGTCTTACTCATGTAATACACAAAATCCCAATTGCTATTGTTTATGCAACTTGGAGTGGTTTAGGAATATTCACTATAGCAATATTTGGTTATTTTTTTTTCAAACAAAGCCTTAGTTGGCAAGCTATCTTAGGATTATTTTTAATTGTAGCTGGTGTTGTTTTGGTAAATACCTTTTCTTCAAAAGTTATTTAAATATCATTGGCTTTCCAGAAGGATCTCCTAATAATTTTCCATTTTTCATTTTTGTTTCACCATTAACAATTGTTGCAACAGGAGTGCCTTTAAATTTATATCCATGAAATGGTGACCATCCACATTTACTTTCTATATTTTCGTTTTTAATCTCTATAACTTTATTTAAATCAACTATTGTAAAATCTGCATCAAAACCTTCTTTGATAAAACCTTTATCTTGAATTCCAAATATCTTCACTGGATTTTCACAAACAAGATTAATCAATTGATTGAGAGATAGTTTGCCATCATTAACATGATTTAGCATTACAGACATAAGTGTCTGTACTCCTGGCATACCTGATGGTGAATCTGGATATTCCTTATCTTTATTTGTTTTTAAATGTGGGGCGTGATCTGATCCAATTGTGTCATTAAAATTATTTCTTACTCCATACCATAATCTGTCATAATGAGATTTATCTCTTAAGGGCGGATTCATCTGAGCGTAAGTTCCTAGTTTGTCATAACAATCTGGGGCATAAATCGTTAAATGCTGAGGAGTTATCTCGAATGTAATATTTCCTTTATGTTGTGAAAGAAAATCAATTTCTTCTTTTGTGGTAATATGAAGTATGTGTGCCTTTTTTTTATAACGCTCAGCAATTCTTACAATTCTTCTAGTAGACGAGATTGCACATTCTGCACTTCTCCAAACTGGATGGGAATGAACATCGCCTTTTTTAATTAATTTTTTGTTAACATTTAAAATTGCTTCATCTTCAGAGTGCACAGCAACAACTTTTGAACTACTCTGAAACACCTTTTCAATGTCCTTCTCTTCAGCAACTAAAAGGTTGCCAGTTGAAGATCCTGCAAAAAGTTTAATTCCACAACAACCCTCTAAATTTTCTAAATCTGCTAATTCATTTGCATTATCTGCTGTTGCACCAAAATAAAAAGCATAATTGCAATACATTCTATTTTTAGCAAGATTTAATTTTTTTTGAAATTCTACTTTTGTTGATGTTGGTGGATTAGTGTTGGGCATTTCAAATACACTGGTAATCCCTCCGGCTATTGCGGCCTTACTTCCAGAGTGAAGATCTTCTGTATCGGTGGAACCAGGTTCTCTAAAATGTGTTTGGGTATCTATACATCCCGGTAAAACAGTTAAACCTTTTGCATCAAATATTTCTTTAGCTTCTTTATCAACTTTACCAATTTCAACTATTTTACCATCTTTAATTGCTATATCTTGATTTTTAAGATCTTTATCAATGTAACAAGAACCATTTTTTATTATTAGATCTAACATTTATAAAAAAAGTTATTATATTATTAATTCCGATCAATCAATTATGAAAAAAGACGATGTATACATATTAGAAGATAGAGGTTTACTTTACCTAAATGGAGAAGATGTAAAAGAATTCTTACAGAATCTTATTACAAATGATATTGAAAAAGTAACTACTGAAATGAGTTGCTTTGCAGCATTATTAACACCTCAAGGAAAATACTTATTTGATTTTTTGATAATAAAACACAAATCTGGATATTTCTTAGACTGTGAAAAGAAAAATATTGACCAACTTTACAATAAATTAACTTCATACAAGTTAAGATCAAAAGTTGAAATTTTAAACTTAAGTAATGAATTTGTTGTTGCTGCAATAAGTAAAGAAAAATTTTTAAGTCTTGATTCTACTAGTAATTCAGAAGGATTCACAATTAAGTATAATGAAGATACAATTTTTATTGATCCAAGATTAAAAAAATTGGGTGCAAGAATAATAATTAATTTAGAAAAACTAAATTTGTCACTAAATAAATTAAAGTTAAATACAGCCAACATTGAAGATTATTATAAATTTAGCCACGATCTAGGAGTTTCGCAAATTGATAATATAAATTTACAAAACAAAATATTTGGAATTGAGTGTAATTATGAAGAACTAAATGGAATTGATTATAAAAAAGGTTGTTATGTTGGGCAAGAAAATACGGCAAGAATAAAACATAAAAATAAATTAAATAAAAGACTGCTTGCAATAAAAACTGTTGAAGGAACAATCAATAGTGATGAAATATTTTCTAAAGAAAAAAAAGAAGTAGGAAAATTGCTTATAAAAAATAAAAATCCTTTTGCTTTAATTAAAATTCAAAACAATCTATTAGACTTTGAAAATACGTATATGTGTGGAAGTGCAAAAATTAAAATTCTAAAGCCAGATTGGTTATAAATTTATTTTACAAATTTTGACAAATCGGGTTTAAAATAATTGGGACCTTTCATAACCTTTCCTGCATCATTATAAATAGGCTTTCCATCTTCTCCTAATTTGCTCATATTGGAGTTTTGAACTTCTTCAAAACAACTGTCTAAATCTATTCCAAATGCGTGTCCTGCTCCATAAGTTACGTATAATATATCGGTTAAAGCATCAGCAACTTCTAATAAATCTTTGTTTAATATTGCTTGCTTGAGTTCTTCAAGTTCTTCATTGATCAAATTGTATCTTAATTCATTAATTTTTTCTGTACTAAAAGATGGTATTGATTTTACTTCTTGGCCAAATGTTTCCATAAATGTTTTTACCTTTTGAAAGTTTGTCATTTTACTCCTGTAAGATTTGTTAAAACTAGTATATAAATAAAATACTTTAATTATTCAAATAAATGAAAAAAAGAAAAGAATATGACAGCATAGGTGCTATAAATGTTCCAGCCGACAAATACTGGGGCGCATCTACAGAAAGGTCTAATAAGTTTTTTAATATTGGAAAAATCCTTGTAAACCCTTCAATAATTCGATCTATAGCAATTATAAAAAGATCTGCTGCGATTGTTCATAGAAAAGATGGCTTGATACCTAGAAATATAAGTAATGCAATTGTAAAAGCTTCAAATGAAGTTATTTCTGGAAAACTTGAAAATAATTTTCCTTTAAAAGTATGGCAAACAGGTTCTGGTACTCAAACAAATATGAACGTAAATGAAGTTATTGCGAATAGAGCCATTGAAATACTTAAAGGAAAAAAAGGAAGCAAAAAACCTGTTCATCCAAATGACCATGTTAATAAGTCTCAATCTACAAATGATGTTTTTCCGACAGCAATGCATATCTCTGTTGCAACAGAAACAATTAACAAGTTATTGCCGAGCTTAAAATTATTAGAAAACTCCTTAAAAAAAAAATCAATTGAGTTTAAAAAAATTGTAAAAATTGGAAGAACGCACTTACAAGATGCAACTCCTCTTACTTTGGGACAGGAATTTTCAGGCTATTATGAACAGATTAAAAAAAGTATAGAAAGAATAAAGTTTAGCTCGAAAGATATTTTATTTTTAGCACAAGGAGGAACTGCAGTGGGAACTGGCCTAAACACAAAAAAAAATTTTGACAAAAAAATTGCTAAGGAAATTAGAAAATATTGTAAAATATCATTTAAACCAGCACCAAATAAATTCTCGGAACTGGCGGCACATGATGCCATAGTAAGTTTCTCAGGAGCTTTAAATTCTTGTGCAGTAGCATTAATGAAAATTTCAAATGATATTAGATTCCTTGGTTCTGGTCCAAGAGCTGGTTACGGTGAACTTATACTGCCAGAAAATGAACCGGGATCCTCAATCATGCCAGGAAAAGTTAATCCTACTCAATGTGAAGCCGTAACTATGGTTTGTGTTAAAGTTATTGGAAATCATACTGGAATATCTATAGCAGGTACCCATGGACACTTTGAGTTAAATGTTTTCAAACCTTTGATTGCTCATAATGTTCTACAATCAATTGATATATTAGCAGATAGTGTAAAAAATTTTACGCTGTATTGTGTCAAAGGAATTAAAGCAAATAAATTAAAAATTAAGGAACATTTAGACAATTCACTAATGTTAGTAACTGCTTTGGCACCCAGAATAGGCTATGACAATGCAGCAAAAATTGCAAAAAAAGCATTGAAGAATAATACAAAATTAAAATATGAAGCTTTAAATACTGGGCTAATAAGCGAAAAGGAATACGATAAAATTGTTAATCCAATAAAGATGATTGGACCAAATTAAGGTAATAATTTTCTAATTAAAGCTTTTAACAACTGTATATTTTTAACTATATAATATTCTTCTGAAAAGTTTTTTTTATCAATTTTATTAAAATATATATTAGAAATAGATACTTCATCATTATCAATATTTTTTTCTAAATCAAAATATATTCTATTGATTTTTTTTAGGTTTTTTGAGCTTAACTGAAATTTTCTGGAAAATTCTTTTTTATTAGTTATTTCAAATATATTTTCTGATGTAAATATTAAATCTCCTTTATTTTCATAATATCTAAAATCTGATTTTATTTTTCCAATGTCTTTAATCTCAAATAATGAGTTTTCTAATTTAATTACATTTTCTTTAATAGATAAGTTAATTTTTCCATTATCAATTATTGAATTTTTTAAATTGTTAAGAACTAAAGTCAAATTTCCATTAATATTTTCTAAATATTCCTTATTTGTGTTTAAGATAATATTTAATAAATTATCAATTAAAAAAGTAGTATCTTTTTTATTAATTTCAATCATTGCATTAAAAAAAAATGGATCTAGTTCAATTGTTGAATTTAATTTAATTTTTTGATTTTTATTTAAATTGGGAGAATTAATAAAAATTTTATTATCTTTCATTAAATAATTAATATTAATCTCATCCTTTAAAAAATTAATTGAACTATTGCCACTAAAATTTGACTTATTTAGATATGAAAAAAAATTTTTAATATATAAATTTGGATTTTTTAATTTTATTTCATTTAAAGAGTTTTTTGGATTATTATAAAATCTTTCCCAAGATGAATGATATTTAATATCAAATATATTTCCTTTAATTTTTAATTCTTTAGAATTGCTTTTTTTATTAATAGAATAATTTATTTTTTTTATAGGAGAAATAAAAATGGTTTCGTTATTTTTATCTAGAAAAAAAAATTTACTATTTTTAATATAGATGGGTTTATTTATTTTATAATAAAGATGATTTCTGAAGTCTAAAATATCATCTATTTTAAAATAAATGTTAACTTTTTGTAATTCAATTTCTTTGATTATTGGATTTGATCTTGAGTAAATTGTTTTAAAAGGAATAAAAATTCTTAAATTATTTGTTTCAATTAATGATGAATTATCATTTTCAATATTTAAATCTATATTCGCTTTTTTTACTAAATAATGAGGCCTTGGAAAAATTTTTAATGAAATATCATCTAAAATTTTTAAATTAATCTTAAATTCTGAAGAAACTTTTTTCTCAATTATATTTTGTATACTATTATAATTTAATAAAACTGGTAATGATAAAAATAAAATTGTACTAAAAAATATTATAATTGAAGGTAAAATAAACTTGGAAGAATTAATTGTTTTTGTTTTACTCATAAAAATTAATATGGCTTATACTATAAAAATATAAATGTTAAATTCAGAATATTTAAATAATTTAAATGAGAATCAAAAAGAAGCAACTCTACACATTGAAGGGCCTCTACTAATAGTTGCGGGAGCAGGTTCTGGGAAAACCAGAGTGCTAACATCAAGAATTGCACATATAATTAAACAACACAAAGCTTTTCCAAATCAAATACTTGCGGTCACATTTACAAATAAAGCTGCAAAAGAAATGCAAATAAGAGTTTCAAAATTACTTAGAAAAGAAGCTACAGGTTTGCCATGGCTAGGAACTTTTCATTCTATAAGTGCAAAACTTCTAAGAAAGCATGCTGATGCAGTTGGTTTAAAAAGCAATTTTTCAATAATAGATCAAACAGATCAGGAAAGATTGATAAAAAATATTTGTAAAGCAGAAAATGTGGATACTAAAAAAATATCACCTAAATATATATTGGCAATAATTGATAAGTGGAAAAATAAAGGTTTTTATCCTGACGATGTAATTATAAAAAAAAAGAATCCATTAGAAAAAAATTTTCTAGAAATTTATAAAATTTATCAAAAAAAATTAATTGATTTAAATGCTGCTGATTTTAGTGATTTAATTTTACATACAGTTAAAATATTTGAAAATTATAGAGACATCTCAGAGTTATACTCAAAAAAATTTAAATATATATTGGTAGATGAATATCAAGATACAAATTTTATTCAAAGTGAATGGTTAAAACATTTGTCAAAATATAATAAAAATATCTGCTGCGTTGGTGATGATGATCAGTCAATATATAGTTGGAGAGGAGCCGAAATAAAAAATTTTTTAGAATTTGATAAAGTTTATGAGAATACAAAGATTATTCGTTTAGAAAAAAATTATAGATCTACTCAAAATATTTTAAATGTTGCTTCAAACTTAATTGAAAATAATCAAAATAGAGTAGGAAAAAAATTATTCACAAACCATGATGATGGGGAAAAAGTATCCTTAACATGTTTTAGAAATGTAAAAGATGAAGCAATAGAAATTGGTTCTAAAATTGAGAATCTAAAAAAAAAATATTCTTTAAATGAAATTGCGATATTGGTTAGAGCAATTTTTCAAACTAGAGAATTTGAAGAAAGGTTTTTAAAAATTGGAATTCCTTACAGAATAGTGGGAGGTATTAAATTTTATGAAAGAGCAGAAATTAAAGATTGCATTGCATATTTAAGAGTGGTTCATCAACCTTTAGATGATTTATCTTTTGAGAGAATAATTAATATTCCAAAAAGATCTATAGGGGACACAACCATTAAAAATATCAATGAATATGCAAATAAAAATAAATGCTCATTAGAAATAGCGTCTAATAAATTAATAGAAGAAAATAAAATTAAACCTAAAACAAAAATTGGATTAAATTCATTATTAAATTTCTTAAAAAAATGGAGAAATGATTTAAGAAATAATATTAATCATAATAAATTATTGCAAATTATATTGGACGAATCTGGATACAGTGAAATGTTGAAAAATAAAAAAGATTTAGAAAATGAAAACCGTTTAGAAAATATTAAAGAACTTTTAAATGCTATGAAAGAATTTGATAATCTTGAGAGTTTTTTGGAACATGTTTCTCTTGCCACATCGCTTGATCAAAATTGGCAAAATGAAAAAGTAAATTTAATGACAATGCATTCATCAAAAGGTTTAGAGTTTGATGTTGTTTTTTTACCAGGCTGGGAAGAAGGATTGTTTCCTCATCAAAAAAGTATTGAAGAAAAAGGAGAAAATGGATTAGAAGAAGAAAGAAGATTGGCATATGTTGGGATTACTAGAGCCAAAAAATTAGCAAAAATTTCATTTTCAATGAATAGATTTTATCAAGGAGACTGGATGGACAGTATGGCATCAAGATTTGTGGATGAACTACCAGAAGAGTATATAAAAAAAAATAATAATTTTATTGATGAAAGTTCTGAAGATTTTGAATTTAATCAAGATATAGATTTTGATGAAGAAATAAGAAGCCCAGGTTGGATTAGATACCAAAAAAAATTAAATGATAAAAAAAATTAAAAATATAATAATTAAAAAAAATTTAGATGGTTATATAGTTCCTAAAAATGATAAATTTTTTACTGAGTATTCGAAAATTAGCAACCTTGAGTTAGTTTCTAATTTTAGTGGATCTGCAGGTTTTGCAATAATATTAAGAAAAAAAAATTACCTTTTCGTTGATGGAAGATACACAATTCAAGCAAAAAAGCAGTCTGGGAAAAAATTTAAAATTTTTGAAATTCCTTTAATTTGGCCAAGAAACATTTTTAGGTCTATTAAAAATAGATTGAATATAGGATTTGATCCAAAATTATTTACTTATGATTCACTAAAACATTATTTTTATAATACTTGTGACTTGTCTCCAATAAATGAAAATTTATTTAATAAAAAAATTAATGAGGATTTAGATAATAATAAATTTTATAAATTGGATGACAAAATTACTGGAGAAAGTTCAAAATCAAAAATTAACAGAGTTATTAAAATTTTAAATAAAAAAAAAATAGACTATCTTTTCGTAAGCGCTGGGGAAAATGTATGCTGGTTAATGAATATTCGTGGTAAAGATCTACCGAACTCTCCAATTGCTAACTGCAATATAATTTTAACTAAAGATAGAAAAATTTATTTTTTTTCTAAATTTAATAAAATTTCTAAAATAAAAAATAAATTTATCAATCAAAAAGTATTTTTTTATGAAGAAGATAAATTATTTGAAATTTTAAGATCAATTAAACCTGGAAGTTTTTGCATAGATGGGAAAACTTGTTCTGTATTTAATGAAGAAATAATTAAATCAAATTTCATTATAAAAGGAAGAAATGATTTCATTTATTATTTAAAATCTATAAAGAATAAAATAGAAATTAATAATATGAAGAAAGCTCACATAGAAGACGGTGTTGCTTTAACAAAATTTTTATACTGGATAAAAAATATTAACAAATTAAATTTAACTGAACAAAAAGTAGAAAAAAAACTAGAAAATTATAGAAAGAAAAATAAAAATTATTTGTACCCAAGTTTTGATACAATTGCTGGCTCTGGCCCTAATGGCGCAATAATTCATTATAGATCTAATAAGCAATCAAATAGAAAATTAAATAAACATGATTTGTTGTTAGTAGATTCTGGTGGACAATACAAATGGGGTACGACTGATGTAACAAGAACAATTTGTTTTTCAAAAATTAATAAAAAAATTAAAGAACTATTTACTAGAGTTCTTAAAGGTCATATAGCAGTAGCTCAAAGCGATATTAATTTTGAAAAAACAGGACACAATATTGATAAAAAAGCTAGGCAAAACTTAAAAGAAATTGGTTTAGACTTTAGACATGGAACAGGTCATGGTGTTGGCTTCTTTCTAAATGTACATGAAGGTCCTCAAAGTATATCAAAAAATAATTATATTAAGCTCGAACAAGGAATGGTTGTAAGCAATGAACCTGGCTATTATTTAGAGAATAGATTTGGTATTAGAATTGAAAATTTAGTTTTTATAAAAAAAATTAATAAAAAACTATGTTTTGAAAACCTAACTTTTGCACCTATTGATAAAGATTTAGTTGACGAAAAAATGTTAACTACTTATGAAAAAAATTATTTGTTTAATTATCATTTGGAAACATATTCCAAAATTTCACCATTTTTAAATGAAAAAGAAAAAAAATGGTTAGCAAAATTAATTTAATAACTTGGTCCATTCTTGCTGGCTTATAATTTTTACACTCAATTTTTTTGCTAATTCAATTTTTTTGTTAGTTGGTTTCTCTCCTAATACCAAATAATTCAACTTTTGATTTACAGTACTAACTATACTTCCAGAATTTTTTTCAACTAAACTTTTTGCTTCTGCTCTACTAATGCCTGCCAACTTACCTGTAAACATAAAAGTTTTACCTTTTAACCTTCCTTTTTTATTTATTTCTAATTTTTTAATAGATAAAATTTTACTAAGCTTATTAATAATATTTATATTTTCTTTGTTTTTGATAAATTTTTTTATAGATTGAATTTGAGTTTCTCCTATACCGTCAATATTTAAAAGTTCATTAATATTTTTTTTATTAATTATATCTATAAAACCTTCAATTGTTTTTAAATTATCAGCTATCAACTTGGCATTTTCAATTCCAATGTGCCTAACTCCAATAGAAAAAATAAATCGGTCCAATGTTACTTCTCTTGCTTTTTCAATGGAATATTTTAAATTTGATACCGATTGTTTTCCCCAGCCATCTAAATTAGAAATTTTATCATAATCAAGTTTAAATATATCTTCTGGCGAATTAATTAATTTTAAATCCCAAAATTTTTCAATTACTCTTTTCCCTAGGCCATCAATATTTAAGGCTTCTTTTGAAATAAAATGCTTTAATTTTTCAATAGCAATTTTTTCACATTCAAAACCTTCGCTACTACATCTTCTTACCGCGTCATATTTTTTTGTAATTTTATTAAATTCTTTTTCAGTTTTTGAACCACAAGAAGGACAATTATTAGGAAAAATAAATTTTTTTGAAGAGTTTTTTCTTTTTTTTAAATCAACTTCTATTACATGGGGAATTACATCTCCTGCTCTTTCTATCTTTGCGGTATCTCCAATTCTAATATCTTTTCTTAATATTTCATCTTCATTATGAAGTGTCACATTAGAAACAACTACACCACCAATATTCACCGCTTTTACTTTTGCTACCGGCGTTAATGCTCCAGTTCTTCCTACTTGTATCTCTATATTTAATATTTCTGAATAAGAATAATCAGCAGAGAATTTATGAGCAATAGCCCATCTAGGTGCATTGGATGTAAATCCCAACCTTTTTTGTAGTTTTAGATTGTTAATT
This sequence comes from Pelagibacteraceae bacterium AG-439-F23, assembly GCA_003212415.1. GTDB lineage: Bacteria > Pseudomonadota > Alphaproteobacteria > Pelagibacterales > Pelagibacteraceae > Pelagibacter. Next base: position 86,455 of record QCPT01000001.1, on the reverse strand, counting down.
TTATAGACCAAACCATCTACATCATATTCTAATTGAAACCTCTCTTTTTCAAATTTCTTATGAAGAGATACTAACCCGCTAATGCTTTTTTCAATTTTATTATGTTCACTTGTTTTAAATCCCCATAGTTTTAAATCTTTTAAAAAGTCAGATTGCAATTTATATTTGTTATCTTCAAAATATCCAAAAGTATAAGCTATAAAATTTAATGGAATTTTTCTTGTTTCTTCAGGGTTTTTCTGTCTTAATGATCCTGAGGCTGCATTTCTGGGGTTTGCAAAGTTGTCTTTAATTTTTTCAAAATCATTTTTGTTTATGAAAACTTCTCCTCTAATTTCTATATCTTTTGGAAAATTACTATTTTTAACTTTATGAGGTATGTCTTTAATCGTTTTTAGATTATCTGTAATTATTTCTCCTTCTTTTCCATCTCCTCTGGATACTCCAATAACAAGATTGCCATTTTTGTAAGTTAAAGAAGCTGATATTCCGTCAATCTTAGGTTCGACGCTATAGTCCAAATTAACTTTTTCATTTAAAAAATTTAATATTTTTTTTTCAAAATTTATTAAATCTTCCTCATTAAACGCATTTGATAATGATAGCATTTTTTGACGATGTTTAAATTTAAGAAAATTCTTTGACGGCTTAAAACCTACTGATTTTAATGGAGAAAAATTACTTTTCAAAAAAATATATTTTTTTTCTAAGTCTAATATTTCTTTTTTTAATTTATCAAATTCTTTATCAGATATTATGGGAGAACTATTTTCATAGTATAGTTTATTATGTTTCTTAAATTCATTTATTTTATTAAGATAGTTTTGCTTTATATTTTTATTCATAAAACCTATTTATTTAAGTAGATCTTTGAATTTCTTTATTATTGATTCCTCTTTATCTTTATCTTTATTTTTTGAAATCTTTACATAATTTTTATTTAATATCTTGTAAGTCTCTTCGTACCACTTGCTAGATTGATAATTGTATCCTAATAAAGTTGCATATTTTTTTGATTCATCAATTAGACCTACTTTGTAATGTAATTCAACTAATCTGTGAAGAGCTTCTTCAATATAAATTGTTTCATCGTAATCATTTACAACTTTTTTAAATCTATTTATTGCCGGTATCCATTTTTCTCTTTCAACATAATATCTCGCTATATACATTTCTTTAGAGGCTAAAATTTCTTGAATTAACTCTAACTTAAATTTAGAGTCTAATGCAAATTCTGTGTCAGGATATTTTTGTATAATAATTTCAAAATATTTTTTAGCTTTTAGAATTTCATTTAAATCTTTTGTTTCATCAATTATTTGATCATAATGACTGAGTGCTAATAAATAATAAGCATAATCTCTCCTTGGATGATTTTTGTATGTATCTAAAAATTTTTCTAGTTCTAAAACGGCATCACTATAATAAAACTTAGAAAAATATGAATATGCGGCCATTAAGGCTGCTCTTGGCGCCCAAATTGATTGTGGATATAACAGTTCTGCTTCATTAAATTTTTTTGCAGCCAATATAACATCGCCTCTATCAAATTCTTTTAATCCATCGTTGTAGGCTTTTATCATTTGTATTTCTAAACTTTCGTCCTCTATGATTGAAATTTTTTCTTTTTCTTTTGAACATGAGGTGTTTAAAAATATCAAAGCTAAAATTAAATATACTAATTGAAATTTCATTTATAAATTTTATCAGAATATATTAAAAATTCTAATAATTATGCAATAGATCTTAATTGATTCTTATTTGCCAAGGAATGAGGTAAATTTTTTCCTTTAATTTCTATTAATGAATAGTTTTTTTGATTGCTAAATAATTTTCTAAGTAATTTATTTGTCAAATTATGACCACCTTGGGAACATGATAGCGAACCAATTATTCTATAACCTGATAAATACAAGTCCCCCATGCAGTCTAATATTTTATGATTAACAAATTCTTTTTCATTTCTTAAACCATCTTCATTCATTAATGAGTTATTTTTTATAACCAATGCATTTTCTAAACTTCCACCTTTTCCTAGGCCCATATTTTTTAATTTTTCAATATCTTCATATAAACAAAAAGTTCTAGAATGGTATATGTCTGATAAATCATCTTCGAATACACTTACTTTATTTCTTTGTGATTTAATAAATTGATTTTGATACTTTATTTCAAAATCTATATCTAAACTTACATTTGATTTTTTAATTGAAATGCTTTTCTCTGCTTCTTTAACTTCAACTTGTTGTTCTACTTTGATTATCTTTATTGGTACTTCACTGTTTTTAATCCCAGTCTTTAATATCAATTCAATAAACTGTTTTGCTGAACCGTCCATAATTGGAACTTCTTGAGAATTTAATTCTACAATTGCATTATCAATTCCTAAGCCATAAAAGGCACCCATCAGGTGTTCTATTGTGGAAACTTTAACTCCAAAATCATTCGAAATTGTTGTGCAGAGAGTTGCGTCTACAACGTTATTATAAGTTGGTATAATTATATTGTTTTTATTTATATCAACTCTTTTAAAAATAATTCCAGTATTGGGATGAGCAGGCAAAATATCCAATTTAGCTTTTAACCCTGTATGTATACCAATTCCATCCAAAGAAATTTTTTTTGAAATAGTTTTTTGAGTTAATATTGACATTAACTACTTATATAAAAACGCTAATAATTTAGATATAAAACTAATGTTACAACAAATTACAATTAATCATTACCAAAAATACTGAAGAATCTTTGAAAAAAACCCATTTTTTTTTGATTTTTTTTCATATTTTGTGAATCTAAATCTATAAAATTTTTTTTAAATGTTAGACCGGCCTCACAAATTTCTATGTCATTTTCCTCATAAAAGTTTATTTCTTTCAAGTTGTATTTGTCTTCAATTTGAAATGAATTTTTATTAAATATTTTTGATCCATTTCCAATTAAAACTAAATTCAAATTTTGTTGCTTGTCGATATTTTTCAAAATACCAATGTTTTTAAATGATAACTCAATTATTTCTTCCGCTCTTGTCAGTATAACTTTTTTTAATAAATCTACTGAAATATTTTTTCCTATAATATTTTTTATTATATTAATATTATTATTTAAATTAGTGTTGCTATAAGAAAAATCTGTTTCAGATCTGTTAAAAGATTTTTTTAATTTTTCTGAATCCTCCAAGTTTAATTTCATTATTTGCGAAATATCTTTAGAAATATTGTTTCCTCCGATTGGTATACTATTTAAACAATCTAACTTCTGATTTATAAAGAAAATTATAGTAGTTCTATCCAAGCCTATATCAAGGAATGCAACAAATTTATTTTTTTTAAAAAAATCAACATATTTTAATGATTTAACTAAACTTGATGAAAAAAAATTTAAAATATTTAAATTATTTTTTGTAAAAGTTTCAAAAACATTTTTGTATTCACTGTAAGGCAGACATATAAAAATTATTTCTAGTATTACAGTATTAATCTCGGCTATATCATCTGGAATTTTTAAATATTCTTTATCATTAATAATGTATTTCTTTATCATTGAATGAATGATTTTTTTATCTGTATAACAATTTTTAATTAATTGATTTGCTTCAAGAATTATAGATGAACAAATATCTTTAAAAATTATTTTTTTATCCAATTTTTTTTTAATAGATAGATCAATAGTGCAAATTTTAGATGAATCATACATTACAGTTACATTTTCTAGATGAGTTGAAACTTTATTTTCAGCTTCTCTAATTAAAAAATTTATTGATTTTGAGTACTCTTCATAATTATTTTTTTCAGAAATTTCTTTTGATTTAAAAAATAATTTAGACAATTCATTACCAAATACACCTAATCTTAATTCACTTGATCCAAAATCAATCATTGTTGAATAATTATCTTTTTTCATTTGTTAAAATAATTTTATTTTTAATTCTTAAATCTATTAACTGACCCTTTGTAATTTTATTTGTTTTTAATAAAGATCTATAATTTTTTAATGATTTTTCTATATTTTGAGAAGGAAGCATTAAAACAGTATCATCCCTATTTTCAATATCCCATCTATTGCTTTTATAATGATGATATTTTTTTATTTTGCTTAAATTAAATTCATTATTATTTAATATTTCTTGTAATTTTAAAAATTTACTTACTTCAAAACTTCCAAATACCTGGGGCAAGTTATGTTCTTTCTCAACTAAAATTATTTTTGTAAGCTTTCCATTTTTTCCTATATAGAATTTTTCACCATCTATTATTGTTTGTGCCACAAATTCAGTTTTTTTAACTTTAACTAAAAGTTCTGAAGGTAAAATTTTTATAATGTTATAATTATCTAAAAAACTATTATTTTTTATTATTTTTCCGACTTCTTCTTTGCCAATTAAAAAAATATTCTTGTTAATAAAAATTTCTAAATTTTTTTCTAATATATTCTTTTCTTTTTCGTTTAATCCCTCAACATTTATATGATTTACTAAATTTAATTTTTTAAATTTTAAAATAATATTGAAATTAAAAGTTGAGCTTAACAATAATAATATCAACAAATAAAAATAAATCCTTTTCTTACTTATTGATTGAAGCATCATTTAGTATTTTCTCAATTAATTGAATAAAGTTTATACCTTTATAACTTGCAATTTCAGGAACTAATGAAAGTGAAGTCATGCCAGGTTGAGTATTAGTTTCGAGTAAGTAAAATTTATCTTTAAAAAACCTAAAATCTGACCTCGTTACTCCCCTACACTTTAATATATTGTGTGCTTTTAAAGCTAAAGAAGTAACTTTATTATAATTTTTATTTGTAATTTTAACTGGAATTATGTGTTTAGTTTTTGCCTTCTGATTATATTTCGCCTCATAATCATAAAATTTTCTCTTAGGTTTTAGTTCAATTGCTCCAAGTTTTTTTCTACCTAATATTGCAACTTGAATTTCACGACCTGGAATAAATTTTTCAATTAAAACTTCTCCATAATCTTTTAACTTATATAAGTTTTTAATAAAATTTGATTTATTACATATGTAAACATTAACACTAGAACCTTCATTAATTGGTTTTACAACTACGGGAAAACCCAATTTTTTATTAATATTTTTTATAATATTTTTTTTTATAATATTTTTTTTAAATATAAATTTAATATATTTAGGAGTTAATATTTTATTTTTAATAAATAGTTTTTTGGACAACTCTTTATCTATTGCCATAGAAGATGACATTACACCAGAATGAGTATATTTAATTTTTTCTGATTCTAGTATTGATTGAATATAGCCATCTTCTCCATATCTCCCATGTAGTAAATTAAAAACTAAACTAGGTTTAAATAATCTTAATTTTTTTACAAAATTTCCATCAGGTTCAATAATTTTAAGATTATATTTTTTATTTTTTTTTAATTCCGAATAAACACTTTTGGCAGTCAACAAACTAACCTCTCTTTCATTTGAATATCCTCCGGCAATTAAAAGAATTTTTTTTTTCAATTTATTCCAAAATTTTAATTTCTTTTTCTAAAATAATTCCAGTCTTTTCCAAAACATTTTTGCTTACAAAGTCAATTAACTTTGACATATCTTCAAATGTTGCATTTCCTTTATTTACAAAAAAATTACAATGCTTACTTGAAATACAGGCATCACCAAAACTTTTATCTAATGGTACAGAATCTTTTATAAGCTCCCAGACCTTTTTTTTAGTTTGTGATATTGGATTTTTAAATGTGCTACCACTTGTTTTTATTCTTGTTGGTTGTGCTTTTTCTTTTTCTGATTTTAAATCATTTGTAAAATTTTTTATTTCTTTTTCATTACCTTTTATTCCTTTAAAAGAAGCACTTAAGAAGACTAGGTCGTTTGGTAAACTAGTATTTCTATATTCAAATTTAATTTTATCTGCAGGAAGAGTTATTATGTTTCCCATAAAATCAATTGCTTGAATAGATAATAATATGTCTTTAAATTCTTTGCCAAAACAACCGGCGTTCATTCTTATACCTCCTCCTATGGTACCTGGAATGCAGGATAAAAATTCAAATCCACTTAAACTGTTATTCATTGCAAAATCTGACAAAGCTTTATCTTGAACAGCACTTCCTGCGATTATTATATCTTCGCCGAGTAGAGACATATTGTTAAAATTCCTGCCTAATTTGATTACTACGCCATCAAATAAATTATCGGTCATTAAAGTATTTGATCCTGCGCCAAGAATAAATATTTTTTCTCTACCTTTTAGCTTTTTTATAAAGTTTACTAGTTCTTTTAAATTTTCAGCTTTATAAAAAACTTTTGATTTTCCCCCTATATTAAACCAATTTTTTTTTTTTAGATCATGTTCGAACCTCAAATTCTCTTCAAATTCAGATAATAATTTTTTTAACTCTTTTTTTTCCATTACATTAATTTTGGAAGATCTCTCATCCAATTAGAAATAGATCCAGCTCCCATTCCTATTACAATTTTTTTTCCATACATATTATTTTTAATAAATTTTGCTAATTGATTATTATTATTAATTAAAAATAATTTTACATTAGAATTTTTTATAATTTCTTTTGCAAAATTAAGATAATTAAATCCTAATTTAATTTTTTCACCTGCGGCATATATTGGGCATAAAATAACAGTATCAGCATTTTTAAAAGCAAAAGAAAATTCTTTTCTTAGATCTTTTAACCTTGAAATACGATGAGGCTGAAATATGCAAACTTTATCATAATCTTTATAAACTTTATTAACTCCTTCTAACACTACTTTTATTTCTGTTGGATGATGAGCATAATCATCATAAAAATCTATTTCATTATAAGTAAAAATTTTATTAAATCTTCTTTGAACTCCCTTGAAATTTAACAATCCCTTTTTAATATCTAAGATAGAAATTCCAACTGTTAGAGCAACGGCTGCTGCTGCTACTGAATTTCTAACATTATGAATGCCAAGTAATGGGATTTTTATTTTTTTTATAAATAATTTTTTTTTATTTGGAACATTTACCAACAAATTAAACTCTGTAAATTGTTTGTTTTGTTTGACATTCTTAATTAAAAAATTAGATTTATTATTTATTCCATAAGTATATAAATTTTTATCTTTTAATTTCCTGGCAAAATCATTGTTAATCTTATCATCTATACAAATAAATGATTTTCCAAATGAGGGCACTTTTTCAATAAATTGAACAAAGTAATTTTTTAAATCATCCATAGATTTATAAAAATCCATATGTTCTCTATCTATATTTGTAATAATTGAATAAGTTGGAGGTATATGTACAAAACTTCCATCTGACTCATCTGCCTCTAAAATTGACCATTCGCTCTTTCCTAGTTTTGCGGTATTTTTTATAGAATTAATTACACCACCATTAATAATTGTTGGATCTAATTTAGTTTTTTGAAAAATTGAAGCAACTAAAGAAGTTGTAGTAGTTTTTCCATGTGAACCAACTACAACGATATTCTTCATTAAAGAAACTATATGAGCCAACATTTTGCCTCTTGAAATAATGGGTAGATTTTTTCTTTTTGCCTCAATAATTTCTGGATTATTTTTTTTTATTGCTGAAGAAGCTACAATTATGGTTGCATTTTTAAGATTTTGTTTTTTTTGTCCTATAAATATTTTTATTTTTTCCTTTTTCAGTCTCTCAATATTTTTATTTAGCAAAATGTCACTTCCTTGAACTTTAAATCCTTTGCCTTTCATAATCAAAGAAAGTCCACTCATTCCTATCCCACCTATTCCAATAAAGTGAATGACTTCAGTTCTTGCTAATTCAATTTTCATTTATATTTTTCAATATTTTTTGATTAACATTAATCCAAGTGTTTTGGTAATTTAATTTTTTTAAATTTTCTTTTTTTTTTAAATAGTCACTTTTATTGTTAATAATATCTTTCAAAACTTCTTCTATTTTTTCATCAAAAATATTTTGTTCTACTAGCCAACAGCAATCATTTTTCTTATAAAAATTTGCATTTTCAAGTTGATGATTATCTCTAGATGTTGGTAATGGAACTGCTATAAATGGAATATTTAAAAATGCTAATTCTGCCAATGTTGAGGCTCCAGCTCTTGTTATGCAGAGATCGGTTTGCTGAATAGTATTGGCAAAATTTTTATCAAAACTAAAAATTGTATTTTCAATATTATTTTTTGAATAAAAATTTCTTAAATCAGAAATATTTTTTTCATTAGTTTGTTGGATAATCTTAACTGAAAATTGCTTTGAAATATTTAGCACTGATTTTTTTAAATTGTTATCAAAAATATTTGCGCCTTGGCTTCCACCAACTATTAATAGATTAAATTTATCTTTAATCTCAAAAGATTTTTTTAATCTATAAATATTTTCTCTTACTAAAGGTTTGATGATTACCATCTTATTTTTCAAACTATCAGGAAAATTTTTAATTTTCTCTGAATAACAAAAAATCTTTGTACAAGAATTCAAAAAATATTTATTTGCCCTTCCTATTACTAAATTGGGTTCAAATAGATAAATTTTTAATTTAAGTAATTTGGCTGCCAAAATGAGAGGTAATGACATATATCCTCCTGTAGAAATAAGTTTTTCTATTTTTGTATTTTTTAACAAAAAAAATGATTTAAAAGTTAAAAATAATATTGCAATAAGGTTGAATGGTAAAAAAAAAATATTATTCAACTTTGGAGTATTAATAACCTTAAATTTATAAATATTTTTATCCAAGTATCTTGAGCCTCTTTTGTCAGTTGAAATAATTACATTGGCTTCTTTTGACAAATGTTCATAAAGAATTGTAGCGGGTATTACATGGCCGCCAGAACCTCCCGTTGTGATTAAAAAATTTTTTTTCATATTAGATAACTTTTCTTTTTGTTAAATTTAAAATAATACCGGAAATTATAGCAGTGCTTATAATTGATGAACCTCCATAGCTTAAATATGGCAATGTCATACCAGTGGTTGGCAATAATCTAATATTGACTCCTATGTGTACAAAAGTTTGTAATAAAATTAACGAAACACTGCCAATTAATATCAGTTTAAATTTTTCTTTATGTATCAAATTTATTTTTTGAATGATTTTGTAAGCAAATATCAAATACAACAATATTATAATTATAACAATAATTGCACCAAACTCTTCTGAAACTACTGAAACAATATAATCAGTATGAGCTTCTGGAACCTTTGAATTAAGAGTGCCTTCTCCAATGCCTTTTCCAAAAAATCCACCGCTAATGATTGCATCACTTGCTTTTTCTGCTTGATAATTGCTTGCTCCTGATGAATTTATAAATGATAAAAATCTGAACTTTATGTATTCAAATTTTGAAACAAAAAAAATTAAATAAGAAGCGGTTGATGACACAAAAACAAAAAATATAAAAAATAAATAAATATTAATCCCAGATATAAAGATGAGTGTTAACCAAACCATTGCTATAAGTAATGTTTGGCCCAAATCTGGTTGTGAAATTAATAATAACAAAATAGGTAAAAGAATAAAGCTACTTTGAAAATATTTAAAATATAAGTTATTTTTATTTAGGCATAATAAAGTTGATATAGTTATAATGAAAAAAGGCTTAATAATTTCAATAGGTTGAAATCTTGGCAAAAAACCAAAGTCTATCCATCTTTTTGATCCTTTTATTTCTGTGCCAAAAAAAGGCACTAAAACTAAAGTAATAAATGAAATAACAAATAAAATAATTGATGTTTTAATTAAAAGCTCCTCCTTTAAGAATGAAAACATAATTAAAATAACTATTCCTATAATTATAAAAATGAAATGTTTAATAAAAAAATAATAAGAGTTTGTATCTAATTTATCTGAAGCAATTAGTGAAGTTGAAACTAACGAAAAAAATAGTCCCAATAAAAAGAGTATTATAATTAAAGAAAAAATAAATTTATCAATATTTTTCCACCAATCATAATAGTTATCAAAATAATTTTTCATAAAATAAAGTTTTATTTTTTCAAGTAATTTTTAATTACTTTATTAAAATATTTTCCTCTATCTTCAAAATTATTAAATTGATCAAAAGAAGCTGCGGAAGGACTAAATAAAATTATTTTATTTTTTTCATTTCTCTCTTTTAAATCTTTAAAAACTAGTGACAATGAATGATTTAAATTCTTTGATATTTTGTACTTAATTTTATTAGATAATATTTTTGAAAAAAAAAATTTATCTCTTCCATAAATAAATGCATTGATTTTTGCAAATTTTTCTTTTTTCAATTTTAATTTGTCTCCTTTTTTTGCCAATCCTCCTAAAATCCAATAAATATTATTAAATGAATTTAGCAAAGGCAATGATGATGATAGGCTTGTTGATTTAGAATCATTAATTATAGTTAGTTTTTTTGATTTATAAATAATTTGCTGTCTAAAATCTAAACCTTTAAATTTATTTACTACCTTAATTATTTTATTAAAACTAAGTTTTAGTTTTTTTGATAAAGCAAATATAAAACTAAGATTCTTAATATTAGAATCATTTTTAAAATAAAGATTAGTTATTAAGTTATCATATTTTTGATATTTTTTATAATTTACTCTGAAAATTTTTGATTCAATTTTTTTTTTATTAATTAAATTATTTAATAAATTATTTTTATTTTCTATAAAGGCATAATTATTTTTTGATTGGTTTTTTATCAATTTAAATTTTGCATTTATATAATTTTTAAAATTTCCATGTCTTTCAAGATGATCTGGAGAAAGATTTAATATTAAAGAATATTCCGATTTATAATATTTGCTATACTCTATTTGATAAGATGATGCTTCTATTACAAAAATCGTGTTATTTTTCAATCCTCTTTCAAGCAAAGTCGGATTTCCTATATTTCCTGTTAATCTAACATCTTTTTTATGTTCCTTTAAAATTTCATATAATAGCTTTGAAGTTGTAGATTTTCCATTAGTCCCTGTAATTGTTATTTTTTTAATTTTTGGATAACTCAAATAAAAAATATCAAGCTCAGTAATTATTTTAGAATTATTTTTTTTTAAGTATTTGGATAAGTTACATCTGTTTATATCAATACCAGGACTCAAGACTATATAATCAAAATTGTTTTTTTTTAATTGCTTATAGCTAATTTTTTTATGTTTATATTTCCTTGGAATATTTTTGTCGTTATCATCAATAATTTTGCAATTATATTTTTTATTTAAAAATTTATATGACGCAAAACCAGATTTTCCAAAACCATAAATTAAAAACTTTTTTTTATAAAATACAGGTTCTTTTTGCATTCATTATCTTAATTTTAAAGTTGCCAAACCTATCATTGCTAAAATAATAGAAATTATCCAGAATCTAATAACAACCGTAGACTCTGGCCAACCTTTTTTTTCAAAGTGATGGTGTATGGGTGCCATTTTAAATATTCTTTTTCCTGTAAGTTTGAAAGAAATAACTTGTGCAATTACTGATATTGCTTCTAATACAAATAATCCTCCAGTAATTGCTAAAACAATCTCGTGTTTGGTTATTATTCCAACAGCTCCTAATGACCCTCCTAAAGAAAGTGAGCCTGTATCTCCCATAAATATTTTTGCTGGTGGGGCATTAAACCATAAAAAACCTAAACAAGCTCCAATAATTGACCCACAAAAAATAGATGCTTCTCCAACTCCTTCTATATATGGAATTTTTAAATACTCCGAAAAAACTATATTTCCTGAAACATAACTAATGAATGCAAAACAAGCAGCCACAAGTATCACCGGCACTGTTGCTAGACCATCCAACCCATCAGTTAAATTCACAGCATTTGAAGAACCAACTAATATAAATAAATAAAAAGGAACAAAAAACCAGCCCAAATTAATTACAAGATTTTTAAAAAATGGAAAATACAAATTGTTAATTTCATTAGAATCGCTAAACAAATAAATAATTAAAATTCCTATTAAAGCTAAAATAACTTGAATAACAAATTTAAATTTTAAAGATACTCCTGAAGAATTATTTTTCTTTATTTTTTTATAGTCATCATAGGCTCCTAATAATCCAAATGACCCAGCGATATAAATCAAAAACCAGTTATATGGATTTGAAAGATCCCCCCATAATAATACACCAGAAAAAACTCCTAGAAGTATCATTAGCCCACCCATTGTTGGAGTTCCTATTTTTTTTACAATATGTTCTGAAGGGCCATCGTCTCTTATTGGGTCATGTATATGTTTGGATGAAAAATAATTTATCAAAGGATTTCCGACAATAAAAACAACAATCATCGAAGTAAACATTGATAAACCTGTTCTTACAGTTAAGTACTTAAAAACATTAAAAAAACTGAAAGTATCTACTAAGTTTGAAAATAAACTAAATAGCATTGATCTTTCCCAATTTTATTTTTTTTGCCATAATATTTAGGCCTGTGGAATTTGATCCTTTAATCATTAAATATTCACCATCTTTAATATCATTTTTTAAAAAATTTGAGACATCTCTACTTGAATACAATATCTTTCCCTTTTTTTGTGGTCTAATTTTGTTAAATGTAGAAAGAATTTTTTTTCCATAAACATAAACTCTATTAATGCTGGCATTATTAACTTTTTCGGCGGCTTCTAAATGCAATTTATTTGAAAATTTACCCAGTTCCAACATATCACCGAGAAGAATTATTTTTCTTTTAGAATGACTTCTTAGTTTGCTAAAATTTTTTAAAGCAAGCTCTAAAGATAAAGGATTTGAATTATAACTTTCATCAATCAAGTGAATTTTTTTTTTATTAATTTTAATATATTTGTGGTCTCCTCTTCCTTCGGGTAAATTGAATTTTAAGAAAAATTTTTCACTTATATTATTTAAATCTAAAAAATTTGAAATTACCGCAAGGCTAGCTAGTAAATTATCTACATAAAGTTCTATATTTGAATTAATTATAAAATTTCTTGATATTCCATTAATATTTACTTTTATTGTACTTGTATTTTTTAATCTATTGATTTTTACAAGCTTAATATTAGATTTGTTTTTTTTACTGAAAGAAATAATTTTTAAATTTCTATTTAAGGCTTTTAATTTAAAATATTTATAAAATTTATCATCTGCATTTATTACAATTGATCCATTTTCTATAATATTATCTATAATTTCTGATTTTGCCTTTGCAATACCAAATAAATTTTTGAAGTTCTTGCTATGAGCATAAGAAATATTTGTTATTACACCGATATTTGGTTTTACAATATTTGATAAATGATTTATTTCACCTTTTTTATCCATGCCTATTTCAAAAACTCCAAACTTATCTTTTCTATTTATATTAAATAGTGAAAAAGGGACTCCATATTTGTTGTTGAAAGATTCTTTAGAATAGGTTGTTTTATAAATTTTGTTTAATGATTGTCCTAATAGTTCTTTTAAAGATGTTTTTCCTGCGGAACCTGTTATACCAATTGCAATAATATCTGATGAAACTCTAACTTTTCTCGCACATTCAGTGAAAAAATTTAAAGTATTTTTTACTTTAATCTTGTCTCTTGATTTTGCTCCATAATTTTTGTCAATAATTGAAACTGACGCCCCCTTCTTTATCGCTTCATTGGCAAATTTATTTCCATCTATTTTTTTTCCTCTTATTCCAAAAAAAACATCATTTTGTTTAATTTCTTTTGAATTTATACAGGCTTTATTGATAATAATTTCATTATTTAATTTATTTCTTAATTTTTCTTCTATTATATTTACTTTCCAGTTTTTGTTTAATTTATCATTTTTTTCTTTAATTGATTTAAGAATGCAATCTTTATCAGAAAAATATTTTTTCTTTTTATATTCTTGATATTTTTCATGACCTTTTCCTGCTACGACAAGTATTTCATCTGATTTGATATTTTTTATAGCAGTTTTAATTGCAAGTTCTCTAGAAGCAATTTCAACTAATTTTTTTCTTTTTATTTGTGACTTAATTTCGTTTCTTATTTTTTTTGGATTTTCATTTCTTGGGTTATCATCAGTTAAATAAACTTTGTTAGAATAATTATTTGCAATTCTTCCCATAATTTTTCTTTTTGGTTTATCTCTTTCTCCACCGCAACCAAAAACAAGATTGATTTTTCTTAATTTAAATTGATTCTTTAAATTTTTAAGACATACTTTCAATGCATCCGGGGTGTGTGCATAATCTAATATTACAATTGAATTGTTTTTTAAATTACCAACTTTCTCAAATCTTCCCGGAACAGGCTTTATTTTTTTGATTGAATTCAATATTTTTTTTAGAGCTATGTTACTTTTAGATGCTGCCAAAATTGACATTAAAAGATTATTGATTTGCACTTTTCCAATTAATTTTGTTGAAAAGTTGTAAATTTTATTTTTGTACAAAAATTTAATTTTCTGCTCTAAGTTGATAAACTTATGATCAATAATTTTTAGATTAGAATTATTTGATCCTATGCTTAATATATTAAGATTCTTTTTTTTTGAAATATCTTTTATTTTTTTTGCAATATTTAAATCTTCATCAAAAATAATGTTTGATTTTTTTTTCATTAATTTTCTAAATAAAATTAACTTTGAATCAAAATAATCTTTAAATGTTTTATGATAATCAAGATGATCTCTACTTAAATTTGTAAATATTCCTAAATTAAATTTTAATCCATCTAGTCTATTTTGTTTCAATCCATGACTTGAAGCTTCTAAAATCACATTATTAATTTTATTTTTTTTTAAAATTCTAAGAATTTTATTTAATTGAATTGGATCGTAAGTAGTATTCGAAATATTTTTATTATAATTAATTCCATTGATTCCAATAGTTCCTATTGATGAAACTTTTATTTTATTTAATTTTAAAATTTGATAGTAAAAATTAGCAATTGAAGATTTACCATTCGTTCCCGTAACAGCAATTAAATTGTTTGGTCTTTTATAATTTATTTTTGTCGCAAATTCTGCAAGTAACTTTCTAGGATTTTTATTTTTTAAAAATTATATATTGTTTTTAATTCCTTCTTTAACTTTTTCAGATATTATTATTTTTGATCCTTTTTTAATGGCATCTTTAATAAATTTATTTCCATCAAGATTGTTTCCTTTTATTGCAAAAAAAATGTAATCTTTTTTTATCAGTTTAGAGTTAAATTCTATGCCATTAAACTTAGCTTTATTAAATTTTTTTTTTAAATTTGGATAATAATCTTTAAGAAACATTATTTACGCTCTTAATATTTTGTGGCTAAAATTGGCCCAATCTTTTCAATTATTTGCCCTGTTACCCAAACCGTTGTCCAGCCTGCTGTGTTTCTCCAATTTCCTTTGTATGGTGCTCTACCATCTCTATAATTGTAAACAAAATCTTTATTAGCTTTCGGTTCATCAAGCATTACAACTAGAGCAAATTTAGGTTTTGATGTTGGAAATACCGAGGCAAATGTATTTATTTTTTTTTTAGAATAGCCTCCTATGGCTGCTATATCTGCGGTACCAGTTTTGCCTCCTATTTCATAACCTTTAACATTGGCAAAACCAGCCGTACCTTCTTCTGTAGAAACAATTTTTCTTAATATTGGGTTTAATTTTTTTGAAACCTCTTTATTCAAAATTCTCTTACCCTTGATGTAATTATCTTTTTTTATTAAAGTTGGAGAAATTTCAAATCCACCGTTGGAAACAATGGAATATCCTTTTGTTAACTGTAGTAAAGTTGTAGCTATACCATGTCCAAAACCAATTGTTAATAATTTACACTTTCCCCATCTCCCCATTTGGGTTTCACCCACCTCTTCAATATCAAAGCTTATATTCGTTAAAATACCTATTGTTTGAAGAAATTTATCATAATTATCGATTCCAATTTTTTCAGCAATTCTCGCTGACCCTATGTTCCCAGATCTAATTAAAATTTCTTCAGCAGTTAAATCTGAGGGAATTTTATCATCATATTCTGAAATTGGATTATTAGCGCATACAATTCTTTTTTTTAATTCTTTAAATTCTGTCTCTGGTTTAATAATGTCATAATTTATTCCAGCAGCAATTGTAAAAGTTTTAAAAACTGATCCAAATTCATAAACTCCTTTTGTGGCTCTATTAATAAATCTTAAGTCATTAATTTTTTTTCTTTTGTTTAAATCAAAATCAGGTAAAGAGATCATTGATAGAATATCGCCAGTATTAATATTCATTAATATTGCTGCACTACCAATGTTTTGAAATATATCTTTTGATTTTAGTAATTCTTCTCTAATTAAATATTGAAGATCGGTATCAAGAGTAAGTATTAATGGATTTCTAGATGTTGTTAATTCATAATCAAATGTTTTTTCTAAACCTGATATGCCATTATTATTATCATCAATTTGTCCCAAAACATGACTAAACAATTTACTATTTGGATAAATTCTAGCAATTTTATCTTCTTGGATAAACGACTTATCTCCAAGCAAAAGTATTTTTTCTAGTTTTTCTTGTGAAATTTTTTTTTGAACATAGAAAAATTTTTTACCATACATTTTTTTTTTAAAATTTTTATTTGGAAATAGTAATTTTAAAGTGATTAATAATTTTTCTTTATCAATTACTAAATTAGGATTAATTCCAACATTTATAACTGGTACAGTTTTAGCTAAAATATTTCCATCTTTATCAATGATGCTTGATCTAAAATTTTCTTTTTTTGAAATTTTTTTTATAAAAACCTTATCTTCTAGGCTTAATAAGATTACTTTTGATGAAAAAACTAGTGCAATTATAAAAAATACAAAAAAAATAAAAGCTATTCTTTCAAATGAAATTATTAAATTAGACTTATTTTCATTGTAAGTAAATTCTGAATTATGTTCTTCTGATACTAAACTTTTGTCGTTTACTTTATTCATTATTGCTTAATATTTTTTTAATAATTATCTCTTCATTTTTTTTCTCAATCCAATTTAAATTTTTTATATCAGACTCTAAAAGTTCATTATCAAAATATTTTTTTTGATATTCCATTAGTTTTTTAGGAGAAGTAAGATAACTATACTCAAGCATTACCAGTTCATACTTTTCATGCATAGCTCTTAGATTTTCATTCGCATCAAATATTTTCTTATCAAGTTTTTTTGTTGAATTTTTTGTAAATGTAGTTGCAAAAATTAAGAAAATTACTGGTATAAAAAAAAATAATTTTTTCACTTATCAAATTGCAAATTTTCAATATCTATTAGTTTTTTAAATTTTTGAATAAACTCTTCAAAATTACATTCTTTATTAATTTTAACTGCAAATCTTAATTTGGCAGATCTTGAAGGAGGATTTAATTTTATCTCTTCATCGCTTGGGGTTATTGGTTTTTTATTTTGTAAATTAAAACATCTAATTTTACTTTTATTAATAGGTACATACCTTGATGAATTATTATTTTCTGAATAGTTTTTAAAAAAAAATTTAACAATTTTATCTTCAATTGAATGAAATGTTACAACTGCAATAATTCCTCCTACTGGAATTAAATAAAACGCATTTATTAATCCATTTATTAATTCGGTTATTTCTTTGTTAACAAAAATTCTAAGCGCCTGAAAAACTTTTGTAGAGTTGTTTATTTTATAATTTTTAAATCTTTTAGCGCTATCAATTATTTTTGTTAAATCTTCAGTTTTAATTTCTTTTGTTTTTCTCTTTTCAACAATTTTTCTTGAAATTTTTTTTGAATATTTCTCATCTCCATAATATTTAAAAATTTTATACAAATTATTCTCACTCATTTTTGAAATTACTTCTTGGCATGAAAAATCATTTAAACCCATTTTCATATTAAGTTTTCCAGTACTTTTAAAAGATAGTCCTCTGCTTAAATCTTTGATTTGATTAATTGAATATCCTAAATCAAATATTACTGCTTTAAGATCTTTAGATTTAACTTTAATCTTATTTACTTCTGAAAATTTAATATTATAAAAATTAAATCTATTTTTATATTTTTTCTCTAATTCTTTTGCATATAGATAGACTTCTTCATCTCGATCAATAGCAATTACTTTATTTTTTTGTTTTTCTAATATCTTTTTGGAATATCCGCCTTGACCAAAAGTACAATCTAAAAAAGTGCCACCATAAAGAGGGGAAATAATGCTAATTAATTCTTTTAGCAAAACTGGAAAATGTTTGTTTTCCAGTTTTATGGTGACACTCATTTATTTTTTCGAAGAACATTAATTTTTTTGTCTTCTCAAAAATGCCGGAATTTCGAGATCATCTTCTTCTTTATTATTTTCAATGCTTTCTACAGACGAAAGTGAGTTTTCGCTATTTTCAGAATGATCTGAATTAAATAATTCTGGAGTTTCTTCTTCATCGATTTGAAAATTTTCTAAACCATTTGAACTAGAATTATTAACTTCAATTTCTGTTTTTTCATCTGTCGAATTAATTTCATTTTCAACGTTCTCCGTTCGATGTTCTGTTTGTTCAAACGAATTAGAAGAAATATCTAACATTTCTGTTTCGTTAACATTTGAAGTTTCTAATTTTTCAGATTTAACTTCTTCTTCTAACTTTAATGCATTGGCTCCATGGGTAATTATAGAGTTGTTAGAGTTTGAAAAAGTGAAAGATTGTGTTGAACCATTATTTGCAAAATCAGAATATCCTGTATTTCTATTTTGAATTCTATGTACCATATTAATTACTGATTTAGGTTCTGGTTGTTGTCCATCAAGAGCTGTGGCAACAATTGATACTCTCATAAGACCGTCTAAGTTTTCATCTGTAATTGCTCCAATTATCAATTCCGCTTCAGGATCAACCTCAGATCTAACTTTATTAACTGCTTCATCAACTTCAAAAAGTTTTAGATCTTTTCCTCCAGTAATATTAACAAGCAAACCTTTTGCCCCTTTTAAAGTATAATCATCAATCAAAGGATTATTAATTGCCATCTCAGCAGCCTTAGTTGCTCTACCTTCTCCTTCTGCTTGGCCCGTTCCCATCATTGCTTTGCCCATTGAACTCATTACTGTCTCAACATCAGCAAAATCTAAATTGATCAAACCAGGTCTAACCATTAAATCTGTTATACTTTGAACACCATGCAACAATACATCATTTGACAATTCAAAAGACTCTTCAAACGTTGTTTGTTCACTTGCAATCTTGAATAAATTTTGATTTGGAACAACAATAATTGTATCAACATGCTTTCTTAATTCTTCTAAACCTTGTTGTGCTTTTCTCATTCTAGATGGACCTTCATATAAGAATGGCAAAGTAACAACTCCAACAGTTAAAATATTTAATTCTTTAGCGGCACGAGCAATAACATGGGCTGCTCCAGTTCCTGTTCCGCCACCCATGCCCGCGGTTATAAAAACCATATTTGATCCTTGCAAAACATTCACTATGTCATTTAAAGATTCGTCAGCAGCTGCTTGACCAATATCTAATTTTGCACCAGCGCCTAAACCTTTTGTAAGATTCATTCCCATTTGTATTTTCGCTTGTGCTTTACTTATTCTTAAATCTTGTGCATCTGTATTAACTGCAATAAATTCAACTCCTTGCAAACCCGAATCTATCATTCCATTTATTGCATTTCCTCCAGCTCCTCCTACTCCTAAAACTAATATTCTTGGTTTCAACTCTTTTATATCTGGTGCTTTAAAATTAATTGTCATGTATCCCCCTTTTTAGTTATTAAATTGTTTTTCCCATTTAAGACTTGATCTGTGAGTATTTGATTTTTTTCTTGCAGTTGCCCTAAATTTTTCAAAAGCTGTTGGTTCCCAAATTTGGAAGGTTTTTCCTTGTCCAACAAACAGCATGCTATTTCTTATTTTGGCATGTTTTAATAATTTTGAAGTAAGTAAAATTCTACCTTCGCTATCGAATTGCAGATTTATACTTTCAGATAATATTGATGTTGTAAAATAATCCTTTTTCTCCTCAAATGGATTTAAAGAATCTATTGCGTTTGAAATTTTTTCTATTCTATCTTGTGGCCAAGCTTCTATGCATTGATGATTAAATGAAGGATAACAAATAGTGCCATTGTAGCCCTGACTCGATAGATAAGATCTAAAAGGAGCCGGCACAGATACCCTACCTTTCTTGTCCAGTTTGTTTTCGTACGTAGATAAAAACATCGTTCATAAATTTAACCCATATTTGGGTATTTATGGGATATTATGGGTTTTATTATCAAGCGTCAATACTTAATTGTTTATATAAATAAATATTGTTATTGAGAACAAATGTGAACTATTTGCTAATGATTATAATTATTTAGAAAATGCCAGACAAACTATAAGCCGGGTTCTGTCTTTTAAACTTATCATTTCTCTAGGCCTTAAATCACTTTAAGGCTCAAGCAACTAACCCTGATGACTAGCCAAAGACTGCTTTTAGTTATTTCTAACAATGTCATCTCTACTCAGTCTTGCTCCCAGTGGGGTTTTCCATGCGCTAGTTGTTACCAACGTAGCCGGTGTGCTCTTACCACACCTTTTCACCCTTGCCTTGATAAGGCGGTTTATTTTCTGTGGCACTATCCCTAGGGTTTCCCCCGCCAGCAATTAACTGGCACTGTGTCTTTGTAGAGCCCGGACTTTCCTCTTTAATAAATTAAAGCGATAAGTCGTTCATCTGGCAAATGCAAATTATTACTTTTTTTTAAATTTTCAATACTAATTATTAGCTTGAAATAAGGCTTTTTATTATTTCAAAACATTCTCTATCAATTTTTCCATCGACTAATTCTGGTCTAAACCTTCTTTGAAAACTTTTAACAATTTTTTTAAACTCATTTTTTTTTGAAGTTTTTATGAAATATCCAAATTTTTTTAATTTTTTTAAAAAAAATTTATTCTCAATATTATTTTTTTTACCTCTCAATTTATTACATTCTTCAAAATTTAGTTTATGCCACAATCCAATTTTTTTATTTGCAAGGACTTTCCAAGGAAATTTTTCACCTGGGTCTTTTTTTCTTAAAGGCGCTATATCTGAATGACCTAAAATATTTTGCTTTTTAATTTTATATTTATTTATTAATATTTTTGAAATTTTAATTAAACATTTTATTTGTTTTTTTTTAAAAGCTTTATAACCATATTCATGACCAGGATTTGAAATTTCAATACCTATAGAGCTATCATTTAATAACCTATCATAATTCCAATAAGATTTTCCTGCATGCCAAGCAACATATAAATCTGGAACCATCTGAATTAAGTTGCCTTTGTTATCAATATAATAATGGCAACTAACTTTTGAGTTGAAATTTGTTAGTTTTTCTATTGCCAACTTTTCACTTTTCATTCCTGTATAATGAAAGATTATATATTTTATGTTTTTTTTACCTCTTTTTCTTAAATCAAAGTTTGGTGAGTAATTAGTTGACATTTTTTCAACATTATTTGGCATAAATTTTAACAATTTAATGTATATATTACTTTTAGATATAATATAAACTTTATATGAAAAAATTATTTTCAATTTTAGTCATAGTATTGTTCGGTCAGTTTCAAATCTTAAACGCAATTGCTGGTTCAGATGGAGAAGTAGAAATTTCTTCAAAAAAAAATAACAATCAACTAGAAGTGAAAGACTGTTTTGAAAGTATTAACAGGGGTATTTTTTCATTAAATCAAGGATTGGATAAAGTTATATTTAAACCTTTAGCAAAAGGATATAGAAAACTTCCTCAACCAATAAGATCAGGAACAAGCAATGTTATAAGCAATTTAGGAAACGTAGTCACAATTCCAAATAATATTCTACAGGGCCAAATGAAAGATGCTGGCATGAATTCATTAAGACTTATGATTAACTCAACATTGGGTATTGCAGGAATTTTTGATGTTGCGTCTTATTATGGATTGGAAAAACGTGATAAAGAAGATTATGGACAAACACTTGGAACATGGGGTGTCAGCGAAGGATGTTATTTTGTATTGCCAGTTCTTGGTCCAACTACGGTAAGGGACTCGATAGGTTCTTTGGCAAATGTTTTAGGAGGTGACGCATGGTACAATGTAACAGTAGCTAACGATACACAATATTTTAAAGAATCTGATTACTATTTGACAAGAATATTATCTGGCGTAGATTTCAGAGCAAAAAATTTAGAATCATTTGATAGTCTTGAAAATACTTCAATAGATTTATATGCATCAATAAGAAGCTTATACCTTCAAGACAGACAAAGAAAAATCAATAACCTTGATGAATCTACAGAAACAATGAACGATGATGATTGGGAAGAAATAGACTAATAATAATTTTATATAATGAAAGTATTAAAATTAGTATTAGTTATTTTTACATCATTGTTGCTAAACAATATAAGTCTTGCAAAAGACCCTAGTGAACTTATTAATGGCATAGTAAATGAAGCCTCATTAGTCTTAAAAAGTTCTGATCCAGTAGAGTCAAAAATTATTAAACTAAATGACATTGCAGAAAGAAGTGTGGATATCAGTGGAATTGGAATGTATGCGCTCGGAAAACACAAAAAAACTATGTCAGAAGATGAGAAAACAAAGTATAAAAAACTTTTCAGAAGTTATTTTTTAAAAAGCTTTTCTAGTAGACTGGTGGATTATACAGATCCAAAAATTAATGTAATTTCTCAAAAAAAAATTAATGAAAAATACACTATTGTTAATAGCATTTTAGAAGCAACTTCAAAAAGACCAAAAGTAAAAATTGATTGGAGAATTTATACCAAAAATCCCGAAAAACCTTTAATTAGAGATTTGATTGTTGAAGGTTTAAGTTTGGCAAGAACTCAGAAAGAAGAGTTTAATTCAGTTATTCAAAATAATGACGGGGATTTAAATGCATTGTTTAAAGTTCTAGAAGAATTTTTAATAAAATAATTATCAGAAACACAGAATTTTGATTTTATTTTTTTTTTGCTAGTTTCTGTAATAAATATATCTCTTTATCTGTAAGGGTATTTTTTTCCTCTTTTATCTGATCGATAAGACTAAATAATGTTACAAGAACTAAAAATGATGAGGCTCCAGTTAAAACTACAAAATAAATCGAACTTATTTTTATTACTATCAGAACAATAAATACACTAGTCCATCCAATAAATATTCCTCTGAGTATAGTTCTTTGACTTTTTAAATCATTTATTTTCATAAATTGAATAAACAATAGTATTAATAAAAACATTATCCCTGCTATAGAAGCCCTCAATAAAACCAAGGTATCTAATCCTCCACCATAAAGCTCTCTATGAATCAAGTATGCAATTACAGCTTTATAAGAAAAGAAAAGTAAAATTATTAAGGCAACAACTATAGAGATTAAATAGGCAACTTTAGGTTTTACTACTAATTTAAACTTCATGATTAATTATCAATTATTAATTGATTTTTTTCAATAAATTTTCAAAACTAAAAGAAAGTTATTATAAAAATTAGCAATATTTAAGAATTAAATGGTGGGCCCGCCAGGACTCGAACCTGGGACCAATACATTATGAGTGTACTGCTCTAACCAACTGAGCTACAGGCCCTACATATTAGAAATTTAAATATATCATTTTCTTTAAGTTATCAATTGAAGATAATTAAATAATGGTGGGCCGTGTTGGTTACGCTCCAACTACCCCTGCAATGTCAATGCAGTACTCTACTATTGAGCTAACGGCCCTATTAGTTCTCCAAGAAACTCTTTAATTGTTTTGATCTGCTAGGATGTTTTAATTTTCTTAGTGCCTTAGCTTCTATTTGTCTAATTCTTTCTCTTGTTACAGAAAATTGAAGCCCAACTTCTTCGAGTGTATGATCGGTATTCATTCCTACGCCAAATCTCATTCTTAAAACTCTTTCCTCTCTTGGTGTTAAAGTTGATAAAATTTTTGTAGTAGCTTCGCTTAAGTTAGACTTAATTGCTTGTTCTAAAGGGGCTAGTGCTTTTGTATCTTCTATAAAATCTCCCAAACTACTATCCTCTTCATCTCCTACTGGTTTTTCCAGGGAAACGGGTTCTTTAGAAATTTTTAAAACTTTTCTCACTTTCTCGAGAGGCATTCTTAATTTTTTAGCTAGTTCTTCTGGGGTTGCCTCTCTACCAAACTCACTTAGTATCAATCTTTGTGTTCTTACAATCTTATTAATTGTTTCAATCATATGTACAGGAATCCTAATAGTTCTAGCTTGGTCTGCAATTGATCTTGTTATTGCTTGTCTTATCCACCATGTTGCATAAGTTGAAAATTTATATCCTCTTCTATATTCAAATTTATCGACCGCTTTCATTAGACCAATGTTTCCTTCTTGAATTAAATCCAAAAACTGCAATCCTCTATTTGTATATTTTTTAGCAATTGATATGACTAGTCTAAGATTAGCTTCAACCATTTCTTTTTTTGCAATTCTAGATTCTTTCTCTCCTTTTTGAATTCTACTAACTAATTTTTTATATTCTGTTACGGAAATACCTAATTTTTTACTTATCTCAATTAATCTTTCTCTTATATTTTTAAACTCCTCTTTATGTTTTTGAAAAAATTTCTTCCAGGAAATATTGGTATCTAGAAAACTTTTTAAGTTTGGATTTATTTCGTTTCCAACATAAAATTTTATAAATTCATCTCTTGGAATTTTTTCATTTATAGCAAGCCTTAAAAGATTTCCTTCTAAAGAAATAATTTTTTTATTTTCTATATAATGCTTTTGGACAAGAAGTTCTAAAACTGGAGGTGATAGTTGAAGTGATTTTATATTTTCCAAAATATTGTCAACAATTTTTTTATAGTTTTTTTCTTTAGATGAAGAAAATGTTATTGATTTTAAAATACATTCTAATTTGTCTTTTTGATATTTTGTAAGCTTGCTATATTCTTTTGTTAAAGTGTTTACAGTCTCTAATACTTTCGGTTTTATTTCACTTTCCATTGCTGCAAGAGTTGGGTTAAATTCATCATCATCATTTGTTGCCATATTTTCTTGTTTGCCATCTTCGTTATTAGTATCTGTTTTTTTTTGTTTTGCGCTTTGTCCAGTTTCTTCATCTTCCATGTAATTAGTGTCAATATCTATAATTTCTCTAACTAGAATTTCATCTTTTTGAAGCTGTTCGTTCCATTCAAAAAATTGTTGTGCTGTAATTGGACTTTGTGATAAAGCATTAAGCATAACGTCTTTTCCAGCTTCAATTCTTTTCGCAATTGCAATCTCGCCTTCTCTTGAAAGTAACTCCACACCTCCCATCTCTCTTAGATACATTCTAATAGGATCGTCGCTTTTCTCGATAGATTTGCCTTCTTCTTTTGATGAATTGTCTTTTTTTCTTAAAACTTTAAAGTCTGATTTTTTTTCAACTAAAACTATTTTTTCTTCAAGAATATGGATGAATGCTTGCTCCAAGTTCTCGTTTGATAAATTTCTTTTTCCTAATGATTTACTTAATTCTTCATATGTTATAAAACCTCTATGGATACCACGACCCATCAACCTAGCAAATGATTTTGTAATTATTCTTTCCACAATAAAAAGTTCGGAAGATGTATATAATGCCAATTTTAAAAAAATCTATGTGATTTTTTTAATTTTTAATTGATTTTTTGCTGTTTTTTTAGCTCTTTTAGTTCATTAAAAGTTGCTTCGCTCAAATCTTTAGAAAATTTTGATTCTAATTCAGCAATCCTAAATTCAAGCTCATAATTCTTTATGTCTCTCAAAACTTCATTTAATATTTCCAGGATTTTATCATCATCATTATAATTTTTTTCTAAAATATGTTTTATTGATGCATATTTTAAAATTCTATCAATCAAATTTTGATCAATATTTATATTTTCAAAATCAGTTTTTTCTAAATTATTAGTTTCCTTTAAAATTTGTTCAAAAATTATTCTATTTTCATTAGTAAATAATTTTACATCTTCAATAAGATAATAATTTTCTCTTAGAAGATCTGGTTTTTTTAATATTATATATAATAATGAAAATTCTTTAATTTCTATTGGTTTTAAAGATTTGGTTTCATTGTAATAATTTTGAGTTTTCTTTAAAGATTTTGTTTGTTTTGTAATAAAACTTTTATTTTTTCTGTTAATATTTGGAGTTAATTCTGAAATTTTATCTAGAAAAAACTCTAGAACATATTTTTTAATATACTCATCTTTAATTGTAGTTGAGATTAACCTTAATTTCTTTTCAAATACTGCTCTTGAAGAAGGGCTATCATCTAATTTTTTTGAATAATGTTCAAAAATAAATTTATGTATTGAAATAGAATTATTCTTTGAAAATTCCATAAAATATTCCTTACCATGCTTATTTGCAAAACTATCTGGATCATGCTTATCAGGCAAAAATAAAAAAGATATTTTTTTCTCCGGCTTTAATTCTATAATTGAATTTTCTGCCGCTCTTAAGGCTGCTTTATAACCACTTTCATCTCCATCAAAACAAATAATTATATTTTCAAAAAATTGATTCAATATTAAAATTTGCCGATTAGTTAATGATGTTCCTAGATTTGCAACTGCATTTTCAATGCCATTTTTATTTAAACCAATTACATCCATATAACCTTCTACTAAATATATATCCTCAACTTTATTAGATAATTTTCTTGCATTGTCTAAATTAAAAAGATTTGAACCTTTTTTAAAAAATTCTGTTTCTGGTGAATTTATATATTTTGCCAACTTATTATTTTCTTCTAAAATCCTACCACCAATACCTATTGGATTTCCTGAAATATTATTTATTGGAAAAATTATTCTATTTCTAAATCTTTCAACATATTTTTTATTTCTTTCATCAAAATAAAATAAGCCACTATCTGTCAATTTTTTCTCGTTAAATTCTTTTATTAATTCATCATAAAAAGTTGTCTCATTGCCTACAAATCCAATTTTAAATTTTTTAACTTCTATACTTGTTAGATTTCTTTGTTTAAGATATTTTTTGGCAGGTTCTGCGAGTGGGTTTTTAAATAACTCGCTATGATACTTTTCAACATATTTTGAATAAATAGATTTATATTCTGTCCAATTTTTTTCTCTTTCTTCATCTTGTTTTGAAAAAGTATAAGGCCTCATTCCAGCTAAATTAGCTAAAGCTTTAACTGCTTCACCAAATTTTAAATTTTGTGTTTTCATTAAAAAGTCAAAAATATTTCCATGTTCTGCGGTGCTAAAACAATGATAAAATTCTTTTTCATCATTAACAGTAAAAGATGGAGTTTTTTCGTTTTTAAAAGGAGAAAGTCCTACAAATTCTTTACCTCTTTTTTTTAAACTTACAGTTTTTGAAACAACAGTTGATACTTTTAACCTTGTCTTAATTTCATCCAAATACTCTTTTGGGTATTTCATTACTTATTTAATATTTCCTTTAAAATTGAGCCTGCTTTTGAAAAGTCTATGTCATCAGAATGATTTTTTTTTAATTCTCCCATAACCTTTCCCATATCTTTAATTGATGAAGCTCCTGTTCTCTCAATTATTTCTGAGCAAAGTTTTCTTGTTTCTTCTTCTCCAAGTTGCTTGGGAAGATATTCTGAAAGAACATTAACCTCGCCCCGTTCTATTTCTAATAAATCATTTCGATTGCTTTTTTTATAAACATCAATCGATTCGGATCTTTGTTTAATCATCTTTTTAAGCAATTTTTTAATATCGTTTTCATCTGTTTCTTTTTTATCGGGTCCAGATCGATTGTTAATATCAAGGTCTTTGATGCCTGATAATATTAACCTATAAGTTGATATTTTATTTTTATCTTTTGATTTTAATGCGTTTTTATAGTCAGTTTCGATTTTTTCTCTTAAACTCATTTTTTTAATTTACTGTATAGACAATTTTGTTCAAAAGAAAAAATTTTTTTTTTATTTATATTAGATGTGTTGCGGAAATTTAGGTTTTATTGTATTAACCTTTAACTCATGAGTTGTAATTGACCACAAAACGAAAAAAAAAGAATTCAATTAAACCTCAATTTTCTCCAGCTATTTTAGTTCTTGAAAACAAATCAATACTTAAAGGAATTGGCTTAGGTTACGAAGGTAATGCAACTGGTGAAATTTGTTTCAATACTTCTTTAACAGGATACCAAGAAATTATATCTGATCCGTCTTATGCTGGTCAGATAATAAATTTTACTTTTCCACATATTGGCAATGTAGGAACAAATAATGAAGACTTAGAATCAGACAAAATATGGACCAGAGGAGTTATTTTCAATTCTGAAATAACTAACCCATCAAATTATAGATCTCTTAAAAATTTAGACGAATGGTTAAAAAAAAATAAAATAGTTGGAATAACTGGACTTGATACAAGAAGTTTAACAAACTTTATAAGAGACAAAGGAGCGCCAAAAGGCACAATATCAAACAATAAAAATGGCAATTTTAATATTAAAAAATTAATTAATATCTCTACTAAATGGTCTGGATTAAATGGTTTAGACTTAGCGCAAGAAGTAACAACTAAAAAAACATATACCTGGAAAGGATTAAAAACCTGGGAAAAAGGCAAGGGTTTTAAAAAAAATAAAAAGAAATCAATAAGAATTGTAGCAATAGATTATGGAATAAAAAAAAATATTTTAAGATATTTTTCAAATTATAATTGTGAAGTAAAAGTAGTTTCATGCAAAAAAACTGCGGAAGAAATATTAAAATTAAAACCAAATGGGATTTTTTTATCAAATGGACCTGGTGATCCAGCAGCAACAGGAACTTATGCAATTCCAATTGTTCAAAAATTAATTAGTTCTAATTTACCTGTTTTTGGAATTTGTTTAGGTCATCAAATTCTTGCTTTAGCTTTAAATGCAAAAACAAAAAAAATGAAGCTTGGGCATAGAGGTGCCAATCACCCGGTAAAAAATTTAATTAATAAAAAAGTTGAAATAACAAGTCAAAATCATGGTTTTGAAATTATTAAAGAAAGTTTAAAAAAAAATATCCTGATAACTCATAAATCACTTTTTGATAACTGCATTGAAGGAATTAAATTAAAGAATAAACCAGTGTTCTCAGTACAATATCATCCTGAATCAAATCCTGGACCACAAGATAGTCATTATTTATTTAACGATTTTATTAAAGATGTAAAAAAATATGCCAAAAAGAAAAGATATTAAAAAAATTTTAGTCATTGGTGCTGGGCCAATTATTATCGGCCAAGCATGTGAATTTGATTATTCTGGAACACAAGCATGCAAAGCTCTTAAAGATGAAGGATATAAAGTAATTTTAATCAATTCAAATCCTGCAACAATTATGACTGATCCTGAAGTTGCTGACAAAACATATATAGAGCCAATCACGTTAGAAGTTCTTGAAGAAGTAATTAAAAAAGAAAAACCAGATGCAATTCTTCCTACAATGGGCGGTCAAACTGCTTTAAATTTAGCAATTAAAGCAGAAGAAGTTGGTCTTCTTAAAAAATACAAAATTGAATTAATTGGGGCTAAATCAAAAGCGATTGAAAATGCTGAAGACAGAAAAAAATTTAGAAAAAATATGTCTGATATTGGAATTGATTTACCTAAATCTGAAATATTAAATAGCTTTAAGCATGCAGAAAAATGTTTAAAAAAAATTGGATTACCCGCAATCATCAGACCTTCATTTACCTTGGGAGGTTTAGGTGGCGGTATTGCTAAAACTAAAAAAGAATTTTTTAAAATAGTAAAACAGGGAATCCACGAGTCTCCAAAAAATCAGGTTTTAATTGAAGAGTGTTTAGAAGGTTGGAAAGAATTTGAAATGGAAGTAGTGAGAGATCGAAAAGATAATTGTATAATTATTTGTTCAATAGAAAACATAGATCCTATGGGAATTCATACAGGAGATTCTATTACAATAGCTCCTGCCTTAACTTTAACTGATAAAGAATATCAAGTTATGAGAAATGCATCCATTGCTTGTTTAAGAAAAATTGGAGTAGAAACTGGAGGCTCTAATGTACAGTTTGCCATAAATCCTAAAAATGGAAGAATGGTAATTATTGAAATGAACCCAAGAGTTTCAAGATCTTCTGCTTTAGCATCAAAGGCTACTGGCTTTCCAATTGCAAAAGTAGCTGCAAAATTAGCTGTTGGATACACTTTGGATGAATTAAAAAATGAAATTACCAAGACAACTCCAGCTTCTTTTGAGCCAACTATTGATTATGTGGTTACAAAAATACCAAGATTTACATTTGAAAAATTCTCTGACACTGAAGCAATCCTTGGAACATCAATGAGATCAGTTGGTGAAGCTATGGCGATTGGAAGAAATTTTAAAGAATCTTTACAAAAAGCCCTTGTTTCACTCGAGATTGGCTTATCTGGATTAGATAATATTTTTAATTTTTCAAAAAAAGAAATAATTAAAAAATTAAAGCTTAGCATTCCAAATAAAATACTTCTAATAGCAGAAGCTTTTAGAAAAAAAATATCTATTCAAAAAGTTCATAATTTATCAAAAGTCGACCCTTGGTTTTTAAATCAAATTAAGGAAATAGTTGATGAAGAAAATAATATAATAAAAAAAGGCCTACCTAAAAATTATAATGAGTTTAACAGAATTAAATCAATAGGATTTTCAGATAAAAAACTTTCAAAACTAACAAGAGTAAAAGAAAAAATAGTAAGATCAAAAAGAACTGCTTTAAAAGTTTATCCTGTATTTAAAAAAGTAGATACTTGTGCAGCTGAATTTAAATCTTTTACTCCATATATGTATTCTACTTACCAAAGAAATTTTTCATTAAATACTGAATGCGAGGCAAATCCCACTAACAAGAAAAAGATAATTATTCTTGGAGGCGGCCCAAATCGAATAGGCCAAGGTATAGAGTTTGATTATTGTTGCTGTCAGGCAAGTTTTGCATTGAAAGAAGATGGTTTTGAAACAATAATGATCAATTGCAACCCAGAAACAGTTTCAACTGATTATGACACGAGTGATAGGCTATATTTTGAGCCACTAATTGAAGAATATGTTCACAATATAATTTTAAAAGAAAAATCTAATGGAAATTTATTGGGAATTATCGCTCAATTTGGAGGTCAAACACCTATTAAACTAGCAAAATTTTTGTATGAAAATTCATTACCGATATTAGGAACGCAATATACATCTATTGATTTGGCTGAGGATAGAGACAGATTTAGAAACTTGCTGATAGAATTAAATTTAAAACAAGCTAAAAGTGGAATTGCATATACTTATAATCAAGCAATAAAAATATCTAATAAAATTGGTTTGCCTTTAGTTATAAGGCCATCTTACGTACTTGGCGGAAGAGCGATGGAAATAGTTCATGAAAAAAACCAGTTAAAAGAATTCATTAATGAGGCGTTTAAAGCTTCAGAAGAAAATCCAATTTTAATTGATAAATTTATTAACAATGCAATGGAAGTTGATGTTGACGCTATTTCAGATGGCAAAGATGTTTACGTAGCTGGAATTATGCAACACATTGAGGAAGCAGGTATTCATTCTGGAGACTCTGCTTGTTGTTTGCCGCCAATATCAATTAAAGAAAATCTTTTACGAGAACTAAAAATACAAACTAGAAAACTAGCTTTAGCTTTAAAAGTTAAAGGTTTTTTAAACATCCAATTTGCAATTAAAAAGGATGAAATATTTGTGATTGAAGTAAACCCAAGAGCTAGCAGAACCGTTCCTTTTGTTTCAAAAGCTAATGGAGTTCCATTGGCTAAAATTGCATCGAGAATTATGGCAGGCGAAAAACTTTCTAAATATAAATTAAAATATCAAACTAACAAAAAATTTGCCGTAAAAGAAGCTGTTTTCCCATTTAATAAATTTCCAGATAGTGATGTTCTTCTTGGACCAGAAATGAAATCAACAGGAGAGGTAATGGGATTTGATTATGATTTTGGAATGGCATATGCCAAAAGTCAAATAGCTGCAGCAAACTCTTTACCGACTAAAGGCCTGGCTTTTTTATCTGTTAAAGATTCACATAAAGATGAAATAATTGATCTTGCTAAAAAATTATTAAAATTAAACTTCAATCTTTGTGGCACCAATGGCACAACCAATGCAATTAGAAATAAAGGAATTAAATGTAAAAAAATAAATAAAGTAAGTGGAGGAAATCCTCACATAGTAGATGTTTTAAATTCAAAAAAAATAGCCTTAGTAATTAATACTGGTGGTGGAAAAAGAAAGCATCGTCTTAGCGATGCAAGAGCTTTGAGAAGAGCTACATTAATTAATAAAGTTCCATATTGTACTAATATGTCAACCGCGTATGCGTGCTTAGAAGCAATTCAATCATTAAAAAATAAAAAACTGAAAGTAAAACCTCTTCAGGAAAATTAGTCTACTTTCCAATCTGTTTTAAAATCAACATAATTAACCTGTAGACATCTTCTCTCTTTAACTATGTCTTTTTTTTCCATTCCATGCCAAGTATTTGGTCCACTAGAAAAAAAATATCCATAATTATCTCTATATGGCATTGTTTTTATTCGCTTTAAATTGCTATCATAAAAGTCGGTTCCAAGTTCTTCGCTCTCGTTATGCTTATTAACAAAAAGCAAGCATGACATAAGTTTTTCTTTAATATCACAATGAGGTTTAAGCCAAAAACCCCTCCTATCACATATAACTTCAATTCTTACATATGCATTGGATAAATCTTTTCCTATAAGATTTGAAATTTTTTCACAAGTTTGTTTGTTTTGAAGTTCTTTTATTAAACTTGTTAAATTGGGAAATTCGTTAGAATTATGTTTAGTAATAAAACATCTAAACTTTAAAGCTTTTCCTCCGTCAGCAATACCTTTTCTAAATTCTGGCCCTCCTCCATCAATTGCTCTCGTGCCATCATAATTAAGATTATGTTCAGTTGGATTTGCAATATCAGCACTAACTATTTCTTTAACTTGTTCTTCTGTCAAAGGCTGATTTAATTCCCAATGCGGAAATGGTTCTTCATATTTTTTTGATTGATTGAGAACTGAATTTAAAAATGACATTAAGATATTTTTCTTTTGATTTCCTTTGCTATTCTATT
Source organism: Pelagibacteraceae bacterium AG-439-F23 (assembly GCA_003212415.1). Taxonomy (GTDB): domain Bacteria; phylum Pseudomonadota; class Alphaproteobacteria; order Pelagibacterales; family Pelagibacteraceae; genus Pelagibacter. Next base: position 53,483 of record QCPT01000001.1, on the reverse strand, counting down.
TGTTTCATCTAGAGTTTCATAATTCCAAATTTCAACTTTTTCATCTAAATTTTTAACTATATTTAATTTACTAAACAAATCCCTAAATCTTCTAAATCTATAATCATTTATCTTTGCTGGAATTTCAGCAATATAAATAGGTTTCCCGGTTAATGTCGCTTCTGAAATCATAGATGTAGAATCGCATGTAATAACAATATATTTAGCTAATGACAAACTACATAAATAAGCTTTTTTATCTATATGTTTAATAACTAAATGATCTTGTCCGAAGTAATTATACGAAAGATCAATTGTTTTTTTGGGTGTTCTTATTGAAGGAACAATTACTGCTTGTAAGTTATTTTTTTCCACTATGCTTTTAACTTTATCGAAAACAATTTTTAAATTTTGATCACTATAATCATAGTATTTATTAGGACCTCCAAGAATGAGTGCTAAATATTCCTTTTCTTTATTCAATCTTTCAGTCAAATATTCATGATTATTAACTATTTCTTCATTAGTTAAGTAATGAATTGATCCTTTTGATAAAATTACATTCTCGCCAGCTAGTCCATCGTGTTCCGGGGCTACAATAAAATCAAAATTTTTTAAAGATACTTTGGGATCTTGAATATGAATATTGTAAACTTTTTTTTTAGAATTTTTTTTAAGACAGATTGATGGAATTACGCTTTTTCTTCCACAGGAAATTATAATATCAAAATCTTTTGAACCGATTGAATTGAAAGTAATATTTGAAACTGGTGTAAATTTAGGTGGTATTAATTTCCAAAAACTATTTAGTTCAACTTTATGGTGAGTAAAATCAATATCTAATGCTTTGGCCAAACCTTCTACTTGGCTTATCATGCCATGCATTCCTTCAGTTAATAAAAGACCTTTTAATTTAGTCATTAATCATTATATAGCTTTGATATGAGTCAAAATCCAACTAAACACACAAAAGTGTTAATAATTGGATCCGGTCCCGCTGGATACACAGCTGCTGTTTATGCTGCAAGGGCAATGCTAAAACCTATTTTAGTACATGGCATGGAGCCGGGTGGTCAATTAACAACAACTACTGATGTTGAAAATTATCCAGGTTTTGCAGAAGTAATTCAAGGACCTTGGTTAATGGAACAAATGAAAGAACAAGCTGAGGCAGTTGGAACTGAAATGATTGAAGATCATATCGCCTCTGTAAATTTAAAATCAAAACCATTTGAGGCAGTTGGGGATGGTGGCCAGAAATATACTGCGGACTCAATTATTATTTCAACTGGAGCTCAAGCAAGATGGTTAAATATTGATTCTGAACAAAAATTTAGAGGATTTGGAGTATCCGCATGTGCAACATGTGATGGATTTTTCTTTAAAGAAAAAACAGTAGCAGTTGTGGGTGGAGGAAATGCTGCAGTTGAAGAGGCAATGTTTCTTACAAAATTTGCATCGAAAGTACAATTGATTCACAGAAGAGATGAATTAAGAGCGGAAAAACTACTTCAAAAAAAATTAATGGAAAATAAAAAAATTGAAATTATTTGGGATAGCGTTGTTGAAGAAGTAATTGGCGATGAAGAACCTAAGAATGTAAAAGGTCTAAAAATTAAAAATGTAAAAACTAACGATATTAAAGAATTAAAAATAGATGGTCTTTTTATAGCAATTGGACATGACCCAGCAACTGAACTTTTTAAAGATCAATTAGATATGGACAAAGAAGGTTATTTAAAAACAAAATCAGACTCTACAGAAACTAATATACCTGGAGTTTTCGCTGCAGGAGATGTGAAAGATAAAATTTTTAGACAGGCAGTAACTGCTGCGGGAATGGGATGTATGGCTGCCCTAGAAGCTGAAAAATATTTATCTTCTTAAATTTATATGGAAAAACTGGCCTCAACAATTTCATTAGACTCAAAAATAGTTTGTTCATAATCTCTTTGAGTCACATTTATCATGGCTATTGCAACTTTTTTGGAGTGAATTGGTTTCATTTTCTTTAAAGGTCCTACAAATAAAGGTGAAAGTAATTTAAATAAAAATATACCTATTTTTTCACCAACTCTTTTTTCTTTTCTATTGCCTAATAAAAAGGATGGTCTCATTATTCCAAGTTTTAAAAAATTTAGTTTTTTTAGTTCTTCCTCAACTTCACCTTTGTATCTTAAATAATCTCCTGAACTTTTAGGATCTGCAAATCCAGAAGAGACAAAAACAAACGAGTTCACTGAATTTGATTTTGCAATTTGAGCAATTTGTTTGGGCATATCCAATTCAATTCTTCTATACTCATCTTTATTAGGGGAGTTTTGCTTTGTTGTGCCAATACAAAAAAAACAGTCATCACCTTTAATATCTTCTCTATGATGTTCTAAATTATTAAAATTAGTTTTAATAATTTCTAATTTTGGATCATTAATTTCAGGTTCTAAACGAACAAATATCTTTATTTTTGAATATTCACTATTTTCAATTAATTGTCTAAGAAGGTGGCCTCCAACTAGCCCCGATGAACCAAACAATAATGCTGTTTTCATAATTTAAGACAAACTATTACAAAAAGATTTTATTCTTTCCATTGCTACTTTTAATTTTTGCATAGATGTTGCGTATGAAATTCTAAAATGACCTGGCAAACCAAAAGCAGAGCCTTGGACTACGGCAACATTGGCTTTTTCTAATAATTTTTCAACAAATTCTGAATCAGTTTTTAGTTTTGTTTTTTTCCCTAATAATTTTTTGCAGCTTGGAAAAACGTAAAAAGCACCATTAGGTGTTAAACAATTTATTCCATTAATTTTATTTAAGCTATCAACCACAAAATCTCTTCTTTTTTTAAACTCTTTAGATCTTGTTTTTATAAATTTCTGAGTTCCGTTTAATGCTTCAACTGCAGCTGCCTGACTTACAGATGAAGGGTTTGATGTTGATTGCGATTGAACTTTACGAATTGCCTTAATAATTTCTTTAGGGCCTCCAGCATAACCTATTCTCCATCCTGTCATCGCATAAGATTTACTAACACCATTCATTGTTAACGTTCTATTTTTTAAACTAGATACTTGAGCTATTGTAAAATACTTTGCTTTGTCATAAGTGATATGTTCATAAATATCATCACTTAGAACATGAATTCTTTTATGCTTGGCTAATACTTTAGATAGTTTAACAATCTCGGTTTTAGTATAGCTTGCTCCTGTAGGATTGGATGGTGAATTAAATATTATCCACTTTGTTTTTTTAGTGATTGCTTTTATTAATTTTGAAGGAGTTAATTTAAAATTATCTGCCTCGCTGCATTTAACAATTTTTGGCTTTCCTCCTGCTAAAAGAACCATATCAGGATAAGAAACCCAAAAAGGTGCAGGAATAATTACCTCATCACCTTTATTTAAAGTTGCCATGAAAGCATTAAAAAGAACTTGTTTGCCGCCTGTTCCAACTGTTATTTCTTCTGCTGAATATTTTAAATTATTTTCTTTTTTAAATTTTTTTATTATTGCACTTTTTAAAGCTGGAGTTCCATCAACAGCTGTATATTTCGTATCTCCGCCTCTTATAGCTTTTATCGCTGCATTTTTAATATTGTTAGGAGTATCAAAATCTGGCTCACCAGCCCCTAATCCAATTACATCTTTTCCAGCAGCTCTTAATTCTCTTGCTTTTTGAGTTACTGCAATGGTTGGCGACGGTTTTATTCTTTTTAAACTGTCAGATATTATGCTCATTGAAATATGTTTTTATTTTAATACGTTGTTTAATATATGCAAAATACTTATCAAGATTTAATTACAGATATACAGAGCAAAAATCCAGAAATTGCTGGAAAACTCGAGGGTGGAAAAAAGTTTAAAATTAAATCTGACTTTAAGCCTGCAGGAGATCAGCCTGAAGCAATTAAAAAATTAGTCAAGGGTGCAAACAAAAATGAATTTAATCAGGTTTTACTTGGTGTCACTGGATCTGGAAAAACCTTCACCATGGCAAAAATTATTGAAGAAACAAATAGGCCAGCTTTAATTTTGGCGCCAAATAAAACTTTAGCAGCACAGCTTTATGGAGAGATGAAAACATTTTTTCCAGATAATGCTGTTGAATATTTTGTGTCTTATTATGATTATTACACACCTGAAGCATATGTGCCAAGATCAGACACATACATTGAAAAAGAAGCTTCAATTAACGAACAAATAGACAGAATGAGACACTCTGCAACAAGATCTCTTCTTGAAAGAGACGATGTTTTAATTGTTGCCAGCGTATCTTGTATTTATGGACTTGGTTCGGTTGAGGCCTATAGCAAGATGACTTTAACTCTTAAAAAAAATAATGATTATAACAGAGAGCAAATAATAAAATCATTAGTTGCTCTTCAATATAAAAGAAATGATCAAAATTTTTTTAGAGGAACTTTTAGAGCTAGAGGAGAATATTTAGAAATTTTTCCTTCACATTTAGAGGATAGAGCTTGGAGGTTAAGTTTGTTTGGTGACAAACTTGAAAAAATTGAAGAATTTGATCCATTAACAGGTGATCAAGTAAGAGAATTAAACTTAATAAAAGTCTATGCAAATAGTCATTACATAACCCCAAAACCAACGATAGAACAAGCGGTAATAAAAATTAGAAAAGAATTAGAATTAACTTTAAAAAAACATAAAAACGAAAATAAATTACTAGAAGCTCAAAGATTGGAAGAAAGAACTAAGTTTGATTTAGAAATGATTGAAGCGACCGGAACTTGTGCTGGAATTGAAAACTATTCTAGATTTTTATCAGGAAGAAAAGCTGGCGAACCACCACCTACTCTATTTGAGTATTTTCCTGATAATACTTTAATATTTGTTGACGAAAGTCATGTGACAGTTCCACAATTAAATGGAATGTTTAAGGGTGATAGATCAAGAAAAAGTACACTAGCAGAATATGGATTTAGACTTCCTTCTTGTATGGACAATAGGCCATTAAAATTTGAAGAATGGGATTTAATGAGAACTCAAACTGTTTTTGTTTCTGCAACCCCTGGACCTTGGGAGTTAGAACAAACAAAAGGAAAATTTATTGATCAAGTTATTCGTCCAACTGGATTGATTGATCCCCCTGTAGAAATAAAACCTGCAAAAAATCAAGTTGATGATTTAATGCATGAGTGTAGAAAAACAATAGAAAAAAACCATAGAGTATTGGTTACAACTTTAACAAAAAAAATGGCTGAAGATTTAACCGAATATCTTCACGAAAATGGAATTAAAGTTAGATATTTACACTCTGATATAGACACTCTTGAAAGAATAGAAATCATGAGAGATTTAAGATTGGGTGTATTCGATGTTTTGGTTGGGATTAACTTATTAAGAGAAGGTCTTGATATACCTGAATGCGCTCTAGTTGGAATATTAGACGCTGATAAAGAAGGTTTTTTAAGATCTGAAACTTCACTTGTTCAAACAATTGGAAGAGCTGCAAGAAATTTAGATGGTAGAGTAATTTTGTATGCCGACAAGGAAACTAAAAGTATTAAAAAAGCAATTAAGGAAACAGATAGAAGAAGAAATATTCAATTAGAATATAACAAAAAAAATAAAATTAGCGCCACTACAATCAAAAAAGAAATTAGCGATATTTTAGAAAGTGTTTATGAGAAAGATTATGTAAAAGTTGGAACTTCAGAAAATATTGGTGGAAATCTTAAAAAACACCTTAAAGCTTTAAATAAAAAGATGAAAGAATCCGCAAGCAACCTAGAGTTTGAAGAAGCCGCTAAAATTAGAGATGAAATTAGAAAACTTGAAAGTACTGAATTAGAGATTACACTTAATCCAAAAGTAAAAAAATACAGTCAAAATAATAAAATCTATCCTAAAGGAAGATCAACTATGGGAATGCCCGGAACTAGAGCGCAAAAAGGAAAGAAAAAATGGAAGCAAATAAAATAATTATCACCGGAGGTGCTACAAGAATTGGAGCCGCAATTTCAAGAAAGCTTTCTGGTCCTGGGGTAGAAATAGTAATTCACTACAATGAATCAAAATCAAGTGCGGAAAAATTAAAGAAAGAATTATCAAAAAATAAAACAAAAGTATATTTGGTTAAAGGTGATTTAAGCAAAGAGACAGATGTTAACAAAATAGTAAAATTTGCCAAATCTCAATTAAAATACTTTGATTGCTTGATTAATAACGCTTCACTATTTGAAAGCGATAAACTTGAAAATTTTACCACTGATAGTTGGGGACGCCATTTAAGAACTAATTTAAGAACACCAGCACTTTTATCAAAAGAATTCGCAAAAAACATTAGAGGAAAAAATAACAATATAATTAACATAATTGATCAAAGAATTTTTAAACTAACTCCATATTTTTTTTCATACACAATAAGCAAAACTGGACTCTATACTCTTACTAAAACAAGCGCTATGAGTCTTGCTCCAAATATAAGAGTTAATGGAATAGCTCCAGGCCCAACTTTAAAAAATAAAAGACAATCAGCAAAACACTTTAAAAAACAATACATGGCTACCCCTCTTAAAAGACAAGTGGACGTTGAGCAAATCTGTAATGCGGTTGACTTTTTTATTAAAAATAGATCTATTACAGGTCAAGTAATTTCGGTTGATAGCGGTCAAAGTTTAAACTGGCAAACACCCGATATAATGGGAAGTAAAGAATGAAAAAAAATAACCTTAAAATTGTAAAAATAGATAAGAACAAAGGTTTATTTAATTACGAAAAGAAAATTCTTATTAATGAACTAATTTTAAATTTAAAACTTGGTTATTACGACTTTGAAAAAGAAAAATCACAAAAAGTAAAATTTTCTCTTGAAGTTAACTACGAAGACAAAAAGCCATCAAATGATAAAGACCTAAAATCAATAGTAAATTATGCTAGAATAGTAAGACTAATAAAGAAACTAGTTAAAAATAAACATTATAACTTTCTTGAAACATTGGCCGAAGATGTTTTTGATGAGCTATTTAAAGACAAAAGAATTGATAAAATAACTCTTCAAATTGAAAAATTAGAAATTATGAAAGACTGTTCATCAGTTGGAATACAGATTTCTAAAAAAAGAAGCCATGATAAGTTCTGATATTGGAAAAGAAGTAATAAAAAAAGAACTCCCGTTAATGCCAAAGCTTCCTGGGGTTTACAGGATGTTAAATGCTAAAAATGAAATTCTATATGTGGGTAAAGCTAAAAATCTTACTAATAGATTAAAAAACTACGTATCTGAAAAAAATCACATAATAAGAACTGAGAGAATGTTATCTCAAACAAAAAAGCTCGAGATAACTACTACATCAAATGAAAGCGAAGCTCTTCTTTTAGAAGCAAATTTAATAAAAAAATATAAACCTAAATTTAATATTCTGTTAAAAGACGATAAATCTTTTCCTTATATTTTTTTATCTGAACATGATTTTCCTCGTATTGAAAAACATCGTGGCGCAAAAAATAGACCTGGACGGTACTACGGTCCTTTTGCTAGTCCAATTGCAGTTAATAGCGCAATAAAAACTCTTCAAAAAATATTTTTATTAAGATCTTGTACAGACAAACAAGTTAAAGCAGGTAACAAAACATGTTTTAATTATTATCTTAAACGTTGTGCTGGACCTTGTGGGGGTAAAATTAGCAAAGAAGATTATGCAAAACTTGTCGAGGCCGCCGATGAATTTCTTAGTAGTGGAAAATATAGAAAAATCCAAAAAAATCTTTCTGTTCAAATGGAAAAAGCTAGTGAAGAACTTGATTTTGAAAAAGCTGTTATATTAAGAGATAAAATTAAATCACTTAATATAATTCAATCATCTCTAAAAATAAATGAAGCAAACCTAATAGATGCAGATGTTATTGCTGGATATAAAGAATCTGGCAAAACTTGCATTCAAATTTTTTTTTATAGATCTAAACAGAATTGGGGAAATCAAGCTTTTTTCCCAAAACATGATCCAGATGAAAGTTTAAAAGAAATACTAAATTCTTTTGTTACTCAATTTTATGAAAATAAAAGTGTGCCAAATTCAATTATATTAAGTAATGATATTAAAGAAAAATCTTTAATAGAAAAAACTTTATCTCAAAAAGAAAATAAACAAATAAAAATTTCAATAGCAAAAAAAGGTTCTAAACTTAAAGTAATAAATCAAGCAATTAAAAATGCAAAAGATAGCTTAAATAGAAAACTTTATGAAAGTCAAAATAATAGAGGACTGTTAGATGAGATTGCAAAAAAATTTGATTTAGATTCAAATCTTAAACTTGTTGAAGTTTATGATAATAGCCACATACAAGGAACTGACAGTGTAGGTGCTTTAATTACTTATGGTGAAGAAGGGTTTGTCAAAAAAAGATACAGAAAATTCAATATTAAAATAAAACAAAATAAACAAGATGATTATGGAATGATGAAAGAAGTTTTAAATAGAAGATTTAAAAGAGCTGTTGAAGAAAAGGGTAATTACCTATCTTTTCCTGATTTAGTTTTAATAGACGGTGGAAAAGGCCAATATTCTATTGCTAGAGAGACATTAAATGAACTTGGTCTTTATGATATTCCAATTATAGCAATAGCAAAAGGAAAGTTCAGAAATAGTGGTGATGAAACATTCTTTCATAATGGAAAAAGATATAAATTTCTTAAAAATGACCCTTCCCTATTCTTTCTTCAAAGATTAAGAGATGAGGCTCATAGATTTGCTATCAGTGCGCATAGAGCTAAAAGAAAGAAAAATATAAGCAAATCCCTATTAGATCAGATACAAGGTGTAGGCTCTAACAGAAAAAGAGCATTATTGAACCATTTTGGCTCTGCTAGAGCCGTTGAATCGGCAAGTTTAGATGAAATCAAATCAGTAGAAGGAGTTGAGGAAAAAGTTGCAAAAAAAATATATAATTTTTTCCACGAATGAAATTTAAATTTCCAAATTATCTGACAATAGGAAGAATTATTATAGTTCCTATATTTGTTTTTGCTTTTTATCTTCCTGGATTTTACGGAGATGTTATTCCTTTTGCATTATTTGTAATTGCATCTTTTACGGATTTTTTAGATGGATTATTGGCGAGAATGTATAAGGAAGAATCTAAGCTTGGAGAATTGTTAGACCCTATTGCAGATAAAATTATTGTGGCAACAGCTTTAATATTATTAGTTATGGATGGAACAATAAAAAATTATGAAGTAATTGCAGCAATCATAATTTTAACTAGAGAAATATTAGTCTCAGGATTAAGAGAATTTTTAGCAGGAGGAAAAATTAAACTTCCTGTGTCTAATTTGGCAAAAGCTAAAACTTTCTTACAAATGTTTGCAATTTCAGCTCTACTTACTGGTGAAACTGGAAATAAAATAGTTAATTTTCAAGATTACAATGCCCAAACAATTGGAATTATTCTTCTATGGTTATCTGCATTCCTTACTCTTTATACTGGTTATGAGTATTTAAGAAAAGGCATAGATCACGCTATATCTGAAGATAATAAAAATTAAGCTGCTTTTTTCTTTCTAACTAATTTTCCATAGCTCGCTGATAAGTCTAAAATAAGATCACATACTTTATAATTATTTTCAGCAATTTGGGAAACGGGTGTTATCTCTGCCGCTGTTCCTGTTAAAAAACAACCTACAAAATTAGAAAGTTCGTCTGGTGATATTTTTCTTTCGTGAACTTTTATATTTTTTGATTTTGCAATTTCAATTACAGTTCTTCTTGTTATACCATCTAAAAAACAATCTGGGATAGGTGTATGTAGCTCTCCATTATTATCTTTAAAAAAAACATTTGCACTAGTAGACTCTGCTACATTGCCATCATGATCTAGCATAAGCGACTCGCTATAGCCTTGTCTTTCTGCTTCATGTTTGGATAAAGTACAAATCATGTATAATCCTGCGGCTTTGCTATCCCACGGTATTGTATTAGGCGCTGGTCTTCTCCAATTTGAAATATTTAATTTTATTCCTTCAATTTTTAATTTTGAATCAAAGTAGTCTCCCCACTCCCAGGTAGCTATTGCAACATTAATTTTTGTTTGTTGCGCTGAAACACCCATCATTTCGCTGCCTCTCCAAGCAAATGGCCTTACATATCCATTTTGAACTTTTTGCACAGAAACTATTTTTTTACATGCATTATTAATTTCATCTTTTGTATATGGAATTTTTATATCCATTCTTTTGGCTGAATGGAAAAGTCTATCTGTATGTTCTTCTAGCTTAAAAATTTCACCTTCGTAAACTCTAAGTCCTTCAAAAATTAAACTTGCATAATGAAGTCCATGACTAATTACGTGTAATTTTGCATCCTGCCAATCAACAAGATCATTATTGTACCAAATTTTTCCGTCTCTTTTATCGAAGGGTATCATTAGATTTTTTTTTTTAAAAAATATATTTGTATATATAATATGTCAATATAACTTACCAATATGAAAAAACTTTTATATTTAAAAGATCAAGAATTAAAACAATATATAGAAAAAATATTTGTGGGATACAGAGAAACGGTCTCTGATGTCAAAAAAATATTAGACAAATATTCTATAGGAATAGCCCATAGCAAAGTAATTCATTTAATATCATTATATGAAGGCATAACCATTTCGGAACTTCTTAAAAAACTAAAAATAACTAAGCAAAGTCTAAATAGAGTTTTAAAAGATCTAATTAAACTAAATGTAATTACCTTTAAAAAAAATGAAAAAGATACAAGGATAAAACATGTATTTTTAACAGAATATGGAATAAAATTATTTAATGAAATTTTTTCAATACAGAAAAAAAGAATTTACAAAGCTTTTTTAAATTCAAAATCTGAAGAAGTAATTAGTTTCGACAGTGTTTTAAAAAAAATAATAAATGGAAAATTATAAAGCTCATATATTAGTAGTAGATGATGATGATGGAATAAGAGAATTGGTTAAACAATTTTTAAATCAAAATAATTATCTTGTTACAACAGCAAAAAGTTCGGAAGATGCTTTAGAAAAGGTCAAAATAATTAAATTTGATTTAATTGTACTAGATATAATGATGCCAGGAAAAAGTGGGTTGGAATTTACAAATGAAAATAAAAAAAAATTAGATACACCAATTATATTATTAACAGCAAAAGGAGAGGCTTCTGAGCGAGTTGAGGGTTTAGAAATTGGGGCTGATGATTATTTGGCAAAGCCTTTTGAGCCAAAAGAATTAATTTTGAGAATTAATAATATTTTAAATAAAACTAAAACTGAAGATTTAAAAAGAATAATAGAGTTTGGAAGTATTAAAATAGATCTAAATAAGTTGTTCATTTATAGAAACCAACAAAGCTTAAAAATAAATAATACTGAAAAAATAATTTTAGAAAAAATGATTAATTCTCCTGGAAAAATTTTTCAGAGAGAAGACATAGGCAATTTAATAGACTTAGAGAAAGAAAGATCCATAGATGTCATAATTACAAGATTAAGAAAAAAAATTGAAGAAAATCCCAAAAGTCCAAAATATTTACAAACAATTAGAGGAGAAGGATATGTTTTATGGATTGAATAAATTTATAAAAAATTTACTTCCAAAAAGATTATTTTATAGAGGTCTTCTAATTGTTGCAGTTCCAATTATTGTGCTTCAAACTATAATTTCAATAGTATTTTTTGATAGCTTGTGGATTAAAACAAATTCTGGAATGACAAGAGCACTTGTGTCTGAAGTAAAAACATTTATCGATGCATATGATAATGACGAAACTAATAAAGATTTCATTATTATTTTATTTAAAGATCATTTGGGAATTAACATAAAATACGAACCGGACAAGATATTGCCAGAAGAATTTAAAGAAAGATGGTTTAGCCCTATAGACAGATCTCTAAGAAGAGAATTAAAAAAAAAAAATTTAGAATATTCATTTAATACAACTAGTCTTAAAAAAGTTATCGATTTAAAAATAAAATATTCAAAAGGATATTTTCAATTTTATATACCAAGAGAAAGATTAACTAGCAGTTCAGCTAGAGTTTTTGGACTGTGGATTACAGTGCCAGCTATATTAATGATAACAATTGCAATTATATTTTTAAAAAATCAAACAAGACCAATAATAAAACTTGCAGAAGCTTCTGAAAGATTTGGCAGAGGAGAAGATATAGACGAATTTAGGCCTTCCGGTGCTTTAGAAATTAGAAAAGCAGGATTAGAATTTAACAAGATGAGAGAAAGAATAATACGGCATTTAAACCAAAGATCTGAGATGTTATCTGGAATTAGTCATGATTTAAGAACTCCATTAACTAGAATAAAACTCCAACTAGAAATGATAAAAGATAAAAATTTATCCAAGAAGCTATCAATGGATGTGGATGAAATGGAAAAAATGTTAAATGATTACCTTCAATTCGCAAGTACTGGAGCAATAGATAAAACAGAAACATTTGATTTATCTGAACTTTTAGAAAATATAATATATAAATATGAAAACCCAAACATTTTAAAAGATTTTGATAGTAAAATTTATTTTAATGGAAGAAAAAATTTAATTCAAAGATGTATCAATAATTTAATTGATAACTCAATAAAATATGGAAAAAAAATAAAGATTATAATTAAAAAACAACAATCAAACATTGTCATATCAATAGAAGATGATGGACCTGGTATTCCAAAGACTGAATATGAAAATGTAATTAAACCATTTTACAAAATTGATAAAAGTAGATCGGAAACAAAATCAAGTGTTGGGCTTGGTTTATCAATTTCTTCAGATATAGTAAAATCTCATGGTGGAGATATTAATTTTGAAAAATCAAATTTAGGTGGGTTAAAAGTTAAGATCGTTTTGCCCGTTTAGTTTTTTTTGAAGATTTTTTTTTCTTTATTTCATTTAATTTTTTTTCTAAAGAATCAACTCTTTTATTCAAAATTTCAAATTCTTCTTTACTTACAATTTTCATTCTAAAAATTATTTCATCTCTTTTAGATTTTAATATATTTAATATTTCATCGCTAAGATCTTTATAACTTAATAATCCTTGTTCTATAAGTTTTGCAAATTTATCTAGGACAAATCTTGATTTTGACATAATAATTAATTACCAAATATATATTATACTTATAATAAAATTTATTAATGTTTATCAATAATTTTGATCCTGTTGCATTTCAAGTGTTTTCTATTGAAGTTAGATGGTATTCTTTAGCTTATATATTTGGTCTAATATTTGGTTGGATATATTGCAATAAAATTCTAATAAATGACCAAAATAAAAAAAAACAATTTGATGATTATATCGTTTATATAATTCTTGGAATAATAATAGGGGGAAGATTGGGTTATGTTTTTATTTATAACCCTTTGTATTATTTAAATAATTTAACTGAAATACCTATGATTTGGAATGGAGGGATGTCATTTCATGGTGCTGTAATTGGTGTTATATTTGCAACTTACATATTTTCTAAGAAAAATAATCAAAATATTTTTTATTATTTAGATTTAGTTGCCTTAACTTGTCCAATAGGAATATTTTTAGGAAGAATTGCAAACTTCATTAACTCAGAACTATATGGAAGAGTAACCGATGTAATTTGGTCAGTGAAATTTATTCAAGTTGATGGTTTAAGCAGACACCCTTCTCAAATTTATGAAGCAATTTTTGAAGGAATAGTTTTATTTATTATTTTAAATTTAGTTTATAAAAATATATCAAAGAAAAATGGTTTGATTTCATCCTTATTTGTAATTTTTTACTCTATATTTAGATTTTTTATAGAATTTACTAGAGAACCAGATTCTCACATAGGATTGATCTTATTTAATATGAGCTTAGGGCAAATAATAAGTATTATATTTTTTATAGCAGGTATTATGTTATTTCAAATTAAATATGTTTCTAAAAAACAATAGCAAAATTCCATTAGACAAATTTATTAATAAAGTTTTGTATGACAAAACCAAAGGGTATTACATGAGCAAAAATCCCATAGGTTATAAAGGTGATTTTGTAACTTCTCCAAACATATCGATCATATTTTCTGAAATGATTTTGATATGGCTAATATCTTTTTGGGAGAATATGGGATCCCCAAAAAAAATTAATATAGTTGAACTTGGAGCGGGCAATGGTGAAATGATGTTTCAAATTTTAAAAACAATTAAAAATTTTAAAAAATTTCAATCAAGTTCTAATTTTATTATTTATGAAAAAAGTCCATATTTAAAAAAAATACAAAGAAAAAAAATAAATTTTAAAAATATAAATTGGATAAATGATTTAAAAAAAATTTCCAATTGTCCTTCTATATTCATAGCTAATGAATTTTTTGATGCACTGCCTATTAAACAATTCATAAATAAAGATAATGATTGGTTTGAAAAATACATTATTAATAAAAACAAATGCTTGCGGTTTTTTGAGAAGAAAACAAAATTACAATTAATAGAAAAATTAATTAAACAAAAAATACCAAAAAATCAGAAATTTATTGAATATTCACCATTGGCAAATAGAAAATTAAATATAATTTCTAAAATTATAAAAAAACAAAATGGAGGTTTGCTAATAATTGACTATGGATATTATGATAAAAAAATGCATGATACTTTACAAAGTGTAAAAAATCACAATAAAAATTTTTTTTTAGAAAACATTTATCAAGCAGACATCACTCACTTAATAAATTTCAATTTTTATAAAAAAAAAATTATAAATTCCAAAATAGATTCGGTAAAATTGACTACACAAAGAGAATTCTTATTAAAAATGGGGATATTAGAAAGAGCTGAAATAATTAGTAAAAATATGCCTTTCTCAAAAAAATCGGATATTTATTATAGAGTAAAAAGATTAATTGACCCGAAACAAATGGGCAAATTATTTAAAGTTTTGCTTGCAACAAATAAAAAAAATAATTTTAATTTAGGATTTTAAAATGATTAAATCTAAATCTATTAGTAAGTATAATAATATATCACATGGTTTTTTTAATAGACTTGGCGGATATTCTAATGGAATTTATAAAAGTTTAAATTGTGGTGTAGGATCAGATGATAATAAAAAAAATATAAAAAAAAATATAAAAAAAGTTTGCAACAAAATAAAATGCAATAAAAATAATCTAGTATTGCTAAATCAAATACACAGTAATAAAGTTTATTCATTAAACAAAATTTCAAAAAAAAAGCTTAAAGGAGATGCGTTAATAACTTGTAAAAGAAATTTGGCACTTGGAATATTAACTGCAGATTGTGCTCCTATATTTATATTTGATCCATATAAAAATATAATAGCCGCTATACATGCTGGATGGAAAGGAGCATATAAAAAAATTATTTACAAAACTATAAACAAATTTAAAAAAAAAGGAAGTCATGTAAAAGATTTAATATCTGTTATAGGGCCTTGCATATCAAAATATAGATATGAAGTAAAAAAAGATTTTTTAAAAAAATTTTTAAATCAGAATCAAAGAAATATACGTTTTTTTATTTTTAATAAAAATAAAATTTTTTTTAGCTTGAATGATTATATAAAAAATCAACTGAAAGAATCTGGAATAAATAGGATAGAAATTATTAATAAAGATACTTATTTAAAGAAAAATAATTTTTTTAGCGCAAGAAGATCTTTAAAAAAAAATAATTATGATTATGGTAGAAATATATCAATTATTATGATTAAATAAATTATTCTATAAAATGAAAATTCTCACAGGAAATAGCAATAAGAAACTGAGCGGAAAAATATCCAAATACCTTAAAAATAAACTAGTTAATTCTAGTATTAGAAAATTTTCTGATGGTGAAATTTATATAGAAATAAATGAAAATATTAGAGGTAATAGCATTTTTATTATTCAAGGAATATCTTCACCTGCCAATGATAATTTAATGGAGCTTTTGTTGTGCATTGATGCGCTAAAAAGATCATCAGCTAAAAATATAACTGCGGTGATACCTTACTTTGGTTATGCTAGACAAGATCGTAAAGTTGTTCCAAGAACATCAATATCTGCTAAACTTGTTTCAAATCTAATTACAAAAGCTGGGGCAGATAGAATTGTAACTGTTGATCTGCATGCAGGACAAATTCAGGGTTTTTTTGATATTCCGGTTGATAATCTTTTTGCAACGCCAATTTTCTCTAGACATATTAAGAGAAAAATAAAAAATAAAAATTTAATTTGCGTGGCTCCTGATGTTGGGGGAGTAGAAAGAGCAAGAGCTTTAGGAAGAAAACTGGATATTGGTTTAGCAATAATTGATAAAAGAAGACCTGCCCCTGGAAAGTCACAGGTTATGAATGTGATAGGAAATGTTAAAGGAAAAACTTGCATTATAGTTGACGATATAATTGACTCGGGAGGGACTATTGTAAATGCAGCAGATGCGTTAACAAAAAGAGGGGCTAAAGAAGTTCATGTTTATATTACCCATGGCGTTTTAAGCGGCGAAGCTGTCGAAAAAATCAGAAAGTCAAAAATAAAAAATTTAGTTGTTACAGATACTATAGATAACTCGGACAAAGTAAAAAAATCAAGAAATATTGAGGTATTATCTATATCAAATTTATTGGCAGAAGCTATGAAGAGAATTTCTAATTCTACTTCAGTATCCGATCTATTTAAATAATTCTTGTAAAATTAAGATTCATCAGTTAAAAACCTGCACTTTATGAATTTAATTCAAGCTACAATTAGAAATACAAAGACTAGAGGTGAACTAAAAACTTTAAGAAAAGGTGGAGAAGTTCCTGGTATCATCTATGGTGGAGAGAATGCAAATGAAAAAATTTCTCTTTCAAAAAAAGAAGTTAAAAATTTAATCAATAAAGAAAATTTTTTATCCAATGTAGTTTCTATTAAACTAGATGAAAAAGAACAAAAAGTTTTACCAAGAGAAATAACTTTTGATATAATTTCAGACGAACCAACACATATAGATTTTTTAAGAATAGTTAAAGGTGCAAAAATAATTTTAGAAATACCAGTAAGATTTATAAATAATGAATTATCGCCTGGACTAAAAAGAGGAGGTGTTTTAAATATAGTAAGACGTAAAGTTGAATTAAAATGTCCTACAGAAAATATACCAACTGAATTAGTTGTCGATCTTGAAGGTTTAGATATAGGAACGAGTATAAAAATTTCCTCTATTGACTTGCCTGAGAATGTAAGTCCAACAATCCAAGGAAGAGACTTTGTGATTGCAACAGTAGCAGCTCCTACAGTTGTTAAAGAACCGGAAAAACCTGCAGAAGCAGAAGGAGAAGCTGAAGCAGCAACCGAAGGATCGGAGGCAAGTGCTGCTGAAGGCGAAAATAAAGCTGCAGAATCTGATAATAAAAAAACTGAAACTGAAAAACCTGCAGCAGAAAAAAAATAAGAAAGAAATTTGAATTTTTCCTTTAATTAAATTATATGCTGTTATTTGTAGGTTTAGGAAATCCAACCCCCAATAGTCAAAATAATAGACATAATATTGGTTTTAAAATAGTAGATGCAATTAATAAAAAATTTGGTCTCTCAAAACAAAAACCAAAATTTAAAGGACTCTTGACAACAGGAAATATTGAAGAAAAAAAAATATATGCAATAAAACCTCTAACATTTATGAACAATTCTGGAATTTGCATAAGGGAATTATTAGAATATTTCAAAATTGATGCTGAAGACGTAATTGTTTTTCACGATGATTTAGATGTTGAATTTGGAAAAATAAAAGCAAAATTCGGAGGATCTAACGCTGGTCATAATGGCATTGCTTCAATAGATAAGTTTATTGGAAAAGACTACTCAAGAGTAAGAATAGGAATTGGAAAGCCAAAAGAAAAGGTGTCTGCAGCTGACTACGTTTTAAATGACTTTAGCGAAGAAGAGAATGAAAGCTTAGAAAAAATTACAAATAACATTATTAATTCAATATCAATTTTAATTGAAAAAAAACTAGATCTATTCTCCAGCAAAGTAAATAATAACTAAAAGTAAATATAACTAAATGAGTTTTAAATGTGGAATAGTTGGATTGCCAAATGTTGGAAAATCAACTTTATTTAATGCTTTAACAAATTCTAGTAAAGCTCAAGCAGAAAATTTTCCATTTTGTACAATAGATCCAAATATAGGAGTGGTGCCAGTTCCAGATAAAAGATTGGACAAATTAGTTTCTATTTCTAATTCAATAAAAAAGATTCATACAACTATTTCATTTGTTGATATAGCAGGACTAGTAAAAGGAGCTTCCAAAGGTGAAGGATTGGGAAATAAGTTTTTATCACACATAAGAGAAGTAGATGCAATAATTCATATGATTAGGTGTTTTGATTCTGATGATATTCAGAATGTAAACTTAAATGTAGATCCTGTTAGAGATTTAGAAATTATTGAAACAGAAATGAAACTAGCAGATTTAGATTCGATTGAAAAAAGACTCGATAAAAAAAATAGAAAAAATTTAGAAGAAAAAATATTTAAAATTTTAGATGAAGCTAGAAATTTGATCAATAATGATAAAGATCTTAAGGTTTTAAATGATGAATATGAAGAAAAAGATTTAAAACAGTGTGCTTTATTATCAATAAAACCTAAACTTTATATATGCAATGTTGATGAACAAAGTATTGAAAAAGGAAACAAGTATTCTGATAAATTTTTAGAAAAATATAACGAAAAAAATACAATAATAATATCCGCTGAAATTGAAAGTCAAATCAACCAACTTGAAAATGTATTAGAAAAAGAAAATTATATGAAAATGATAAAAATGAAGGAAACAGGATTAAATAATTTAATTAAAAAGGGTTATGACTTACTTTCTCTTGAAACTTTTTTTACCTCAGGGCCTGAAGAGTCAAGAGCATGGACGGTATCAAAAAATTGTACTGCACCAAAAGCTGCAGGTGAAATTCATACAGATTTTGAAAAAGGATTTATAAGAGCTGAAACAGTTTCTTATAAAGATTTTATTGATAATGGTGGTTGGCTTAAATCAAAAGAATCTGGAAAAATGAGACTAGAAGGTAAAGACTATATTGTTAATGATGGAGATGTATTAAACTTTAGATTCAATACGTGACCAAATCTTTTTCATACTAAAATATACAAGCACACTTATAATTATTAAATATATAAGAACTCTAAATCCAAACTTGTGCCTCTGTTCTAAATGTGGTTCTGCAGCCCACATTAAAAAACTTACAACATCTTTTGCCATTTGTTCAGTAGTTGCTTTGGTACCATCAGAATACTCTATTAAACCATCAGATAATGGTGCGGACATTTTTATTTTATTCCCATACATGTATTTATTGTAATAAACACCTTCATCTAGTTTTACATCTGCTGGCGGATCTTCATATCCAAGTAATAATGAATAGATATAGTCTGCTCCACCCGCTCTAGCTTTAACCAATACAGACATGTCTGGAGGATATGCTCCTCCATTTGTAGATTTGGCCTCTTCTTCATTGGCATATGGCATAACAAATTTATCTGAAAGTCTTGCACTTCTTGTAAACATTTCTCCAGTGCTGTCGGGTCCGTCTACTACTTCAAAATTAGAGGCTATTGCTTTAGCTTCTTCTTCTGAAAACTCTGGTCCTCCTTTTTCTGCAAGATTTCTATAACTTAAATATTTTATCGAATGGCATGATGCGCAAACCTCATTATAAACTTGATAACCTCTTTGCAATGATGCTCTATCAAATTTTCCGATAAAACTTTTAAAACTCCAGTCAACTTTTAATAGTTCTTGAGAGGTTTCTGCTATCGCCTTGGCATTGTTAATGCTAATTAAAAAAGTTAGTAAAAATAATAATTTTATATTTTTTTTCACAGGCTTTCTTTTATGTTTAGTTTATCTTTTGTTTTTGCTTGATTTGGATATCCTCCTAAAACAGGTTCTGTTATACTTAAAGGAACATCAAGTGTTTTTTCTTTACTGCCTAAAACTGGAAGTATTACTAAAAAATGAAGAAAATAATATACAGTAGCAACCCTTGCTATTATCAAGTATGTGCCTTCGGCAGGCATAGCGCCCATATAACCTAGTATTATTACATCTGCTACAAGAAACCAATAAAACTGTTTATAAATTGGTCTAAAAATTGCCGATCTTACTTTTGATGTATCCAGCCAAGGCAATATTACTAACACAAAAATTGATGCAAACATTGCTATAACACCAAATAATTTATCGGGGACTGATCTTAAAATTGCATAGAATGGCAATAAATACCACTCTGGTACTATATGTGCCGGTGTAACCATTGGATTTGCTTCAATATAATTATCTGCGTGGCCTAGTATGTTTGGTGAATAAAATACAAAAAAAGCAAAAACAATTAAAAATAATATTAATGCAAACAAATCTTTTATTACAATGTAAGGATGGAACGGAACTGTATCATTAGATGGTTTTTTAATTTCAATTCCAATTGGATTATTGTTGCCTGGAACATGTAATGCCCAAATGTGGAGAATTACCAGTCCTAAAATTAAAAACGGCAAAAGATAATGTAAGCTAAAAAATCTTGTAAGAGTTGGATTGTCTACTGCGTAACCTCCCCATAACCAGTTTGTAATACTTTCTCCTATAAAAGGAACTGCGCTAAATAAATTTGTAATCACTGTAGCTCCCCAAAAGCTCATTTGTCCCCAAGGAAGGACGTACCCCATGAATGCAGTTGCCATCATTAAAAAATAAATAATCATTCCAATAATCCAGATTACTTCTCTGGGCGACTTATAAGATCCATAATATAATGCTCTAAAAATATGAATGTAAACTGCAAGAAAAAACATTGAAGCTCCATTTGCATGAACATATCGTATTAACCATCCATAATTTACATCACGCATAATATGTTCAACGCTTTCAAATGCTAAATCTGCATGAGCTATATAATGCATTCCTAAGATTACTCCTGTAACTATTTGAGTAATTAAACAAAAAGTTAATATTCCTCCAAATGTCCACCAGTAATTTAAATTTTTAGGAGTTGGATATTCTTGTAGATGATTTGAAAGAGTCAACAAAGGTAAACGATCATTAAACCATTTTCCTAACTTTGATTTGGGTTGATAATCGTGATTACTCATTTGTTAACCTATTTTAATAGTTTTGCTATTAATAAATACGTATTTTGGAACTTCTAAATTTGTTGGTGCTGGACCTTTTCTTATTCTTCCAGATGTATCATAGTGAGAACCATGACAAGGGCAAAACCAAGCATTATAATCTCCCTTGTCTGTTAAAGGTACACAGCCTAAGTGCGTACAAACTCCTAACATGACTAGCCACTCCGGATCTTTTGCTCTATCTTCGTCTTTTTCAGGATGTTTTAAATCTTTTAAATCTACCGATCTTGCACTGTCAATTTCTTCTTTAGTTCTTCTTTTTATAAATACTGGCTTTCCTCTCCACAAAACAGTAATCGACTGACCTGGTTCAACTCCACTTATATCAACCTCAGTACTCGCTAAAGCTTTAACTGAAGCATCCGGGTTCATTTGGTCAATTAACGGCCAGGCTGCCGCCCCTACTCCAACCGCACCTGCTGCAGTAGTTGCTGTTAAAATAAAATCTCTTCTATTTGGCTTTTTTTTATCAGATTCCGACATGTTTATTATTTTAAATCTCCTTTAATATATGATTTCATATAAGAAAAGAGATATTTTGCTATAGCAACAATGACACACAAAAAATCTATTTCAATGCCAAAAATTGCGCTTTATGAGCCTGATATACCACAAAATACTGCGGCTATAATAAGAACCTGTTCCTGCTTAGGTGCTATTCTAGAAATAATTGAGCCTTGTGGTTTTTTATTCAATGATAAAAGATTTAAAAGGGTGGTAATGGATTATTTGGATGAAACTATGATTAAGATTTATAATAGTTCAGAAGAATTTTTTGATAAAAAAAAATCTGAAAGGATTATATTAATGACAACTAAGGCAAAAAAAAAATATACTAATTTTAAATTTAAAAATAATGACACTTTGTTATTTGGTAGAGAAAGTGCCGGTGTCCCTGAAGCTATACATAAAAAAGTTAAAAATAAAATAAAGATACCAATGATTGAAAAAAAAAGATCATTAAATTTAGCTACTTCAGTTGCAATAGCATTGTCTGAAAATTTAAGACAAACAAATTATATATGGACCAAATAATCAAAAAAAAAATAGCAAGAAATTGGTTTAAAACTTTACAAGAAGTTTTTTGTCAGGAAATAGAAGAGCTTGAAGGTTCTTCAAACTTATTCAGACATAAAAATTGGGAAAGAGGAAAAAAATCAAGTGAAGGTGGAGGTCAATTCAGAATTCTTGAAAATGGAAAAATATTTGAAAAAGTTGGAGTAAATTTCTCTGAAGTCTATGGAAAATTTTCAAAACAATTTAGAAATAAAATTCCTGGTACAAGCAAAAATCCTAAATTTTGGGCTTCAGGAATATCCGTAGTTATGCACATGAAGAATCCACATGTTCCGGCTATGCACTTTAATACTCGATATATTTATACTTCTCATGGATGGTTTGGGGGAGGAATTGATGCTACGCCCTGCATTAAAGATAAAAAATTAGAAAAATGGTTTCATGCTGAAATAAAAAAATCATGTGACAAACATAATAAAGATTATTACAAAAAATATAAAAAATGGTGTGATGAATATTTCTATTTACCACATCGAAATGAGGCAAGAGGTATAGGTGGTATTTTTTTTGATTATAAAAAAAATAATTGGGAAAAAGATTTTTCTTTTGTAAGAGAAGTGGGAATAAGCTTTAAAAACATATTTCGAGAAATAATATTAAAAAAAAATGGAAAAAAATGGAAAAAAAAAGAAAAAGAAATTCAGTATGAAAAAAGAGGAAGATACGTCGAATTTAACTTGCTATATGATAGAGGTACCAAATTTGGTTTACAAACCGGAGGTAATGTAGATGCTATATTAATGTCTTTACCTCCTTCAGCAAAGTGGAAATAAATTTATGGATAAAGAACCTATTACAATTAATGGATTGGAAAAAATTAAGGACGAATTAATTTTTCTAAAAGAAAAAAAAAGACCGGAAATTGTTGCCGCAATTTCTGAAGCTAGATCACATGGTGATCTAAAAGAAAATGCCGAATACCATGCTGCTAAAGAACAGCAATCTCATAATGAAGGTAGAATTCAAGAAATAGAAGATATTATCGCAAGAGCAAATGTAATTGATGTAACTAAAATTAATAATGATGGAAAAGTAATTTTCGGATCAACAGTTTTTTTGCAAAATTTGGATACTAATGAAAAAATTGATTATAAAATTGTTGGAAAAGATGAAGCCGATTTAAAACAAAAACTTCTTTTTTTTAAATCGCCCATAGGAAAAGCTCTTATTGGAAAAAACAAAGGTGACTTGATAGAAGCTTCTACTCCCGCTGGAGTTAAAAATTTTGAAATAATTGATGTAAAATATATTTAACTCAAAAAAGTATTTTCCACTTCTTTTTCTGAAATATTAAAACTGTTTTCTACCCATAAATTTTCTAGATATTTAAGTTTTTGACCAAGCTCTTTGCCTTCTTTCAAATTATATTTTTCCATTATATTTTTGGCTTTAATTGGAAATTTTGGTTTTTCTAATTTTTCGAAATGCTTTTTGAATTCAATTAATTTATTGTTTTTTTTATTAGATTTGAATAACTGAAAATCTATTGCATCTAATAAATAAGATTTCCCTTGAAAATAAAAAATTTTTTGTAAATTATTTTTTGAAAAAGTGTTTTTATCATTAGATTTTTCATATATTTCTTTTAAAAAATTGATTCTTGTTTTGGCTTCGTTAGACATATTATATTTGTAGAGGAAAAATTCAGAATTATCTGTTTCGTCAATTATTAATAAAGATAATAAAAATATAAAATCTTTTTTAAGTATTTCGTTTTTGTAATTTTTTTTAAACTTTTTAAATATATCTATATTTTTCATTTGAGGAAAAATTAACAACAATAGTTCTTTGCAAAACTCATCATTGTCAATATTAATAAATCCATTGGAGGTTACTAATTTTTTCAATTCATCTATCAATCTTTCTTTTGATAGCTTAACAGCCCCACTGATATTTTGTTTAATAATTTTTTTTACATTCGGCTCATGTTCTTGCTTGCTGTAGTTAAGAAAAAATCTAACGTACCTCAAAATTCTTAGGTAATCTTCTTTAATTCTTTTTTCTGGATCTCCTATAAATTTAATTTTTCCATTTTCTAAATCTTTAACTCCATCATTTGGATCAAACAAATTTCCTTCTTTATCTGCATAAATCGAATTAATTGTAAAATCTCTACGTAAAGCATCATCTGTCCATTCATTTGTAAATTCAACAACTGCGTGCCTTCCATCTGTTGAAACATCTTTTCGAAGTGAAGTTACTTCAAAATTTTTTTCTTCTATACGAGCTGTTATTGTTCCATGTTTTATTCCAGTCTCAAAAAAATCTATATTATTATTTTTTAAGCATTCTTTTACTTCTTCAGGTTTAAGATTTGTGGCTAAATCTATATCGTCAATTTTTTCGTTATTTAAAATTTTTCTTACACAACCTCCAACATATCTAATTTCACTTGAATCGTTGTGATTAAAAATAACATTGAAAAGTTGAGAAACTTTAGTTGTTTTTGTAATTTCTAAAAAAGATATTTCTTTAGAACTTAATTCGTTTTTTGAACTAAAAATTTTGGTTAAAATATTTTTCATAATTGGCTGGGGCGCTAGGATTCGAACCTAGGATGGCGGTACCAAAAACCGCTGCCTTACCACTTGGCTACGCCCCAAAATTAATTTCGTATAACACAAAAAAAAAGCTTTATATAGTTTTAGATAAAATGCACCAATAGTTTTTATATTTTTTATTTATTATTTTAAATGCATTTAATGCAGTTTTTTTTGTAATAAAATATCCCACGATAGTAGATCCAGAACCTGTCATATTTACAAATAAAATATTTTCTAATTTTTCCATAAATATCTTAATTTTTTTTAATAAAGGATATTTTCTAAATGATGGTTCCTCTAAATCATTTTTTAAATTTGAAAGAAATTTATAATTGATTTTGATTCTTTTTTTTATATTAAAAACTGGTTTAGAAAAATATTTAACATTACTGTATATAGTTTTTGTAGAACAACCAAAATTTGGCCTGACTAACAAAGTATATAATTTTATTTTATTATTTAAATATTTTATATTTCCATTTCCATATAGAATTGATGCTTTTTTTTGCATTCCAATTTTCACATCAGATCCAATTTTTGAAGAAATTTTAATAATTTCTTTTGAGTTTAGACTTAATTTTTTTTTTTTAATAAAAAATTTTAGCAAAGAAGATGCATTCATAGACCCTCCTCCCATTCCAGATTTTTGAGGAATTTTTTTGTTAATTTTTATTAAATATTTTTGACCACAAAGTTTGTGTTCTATTATTTTTAACAAATTTGAAATTGTATTATTTTTCGAAATTCCTTTTGAGAATTTGCCATAAAAAATGATCTTATGATTTTTATCATTTATTTTTTTTATAAAAATTTCATCATATAAATTTATAAAATAAAATAGACTCTCTATTTTGTGAAATTTGGATTTTAATTTACCTAAAATTTTAAGCGAAATATTTATCTTAGCATAAGATTTAATCTTATAATATTTCATAAGCTAAATTTTATTAAGTCCATTTAGCAATTTGTTCTGAATATCTTTTTTCATTTTTTGTTCTGTGTCTTCAAATTCTAATACACTTTTCCAAAAATAATTAGCCTGCATCTTTCTATTTAGCTGCCATAACACATCACCATAGTGGTCATTAACAATGGGGTCTTCTGGCATTAATTCTACGGCTCTTCTTAAATATTTCTCTGCGCTCTGATAATCTCCTATTAAATAATAACCCCAACCAACTGAATCTGTAATGTATGGATCATTTTCTTTTTCATTATATGCACGTTCTAACATTTGAATTGCTTTTTCTATTTTATAATTTCTTTCAAGCCAACTATAAGCTAAATAATTTAACGAGTAAGGGTCATCGGGTCTTATTTCTAATGATTTTAACAAATCAATATCTGCTTTTTCGTAATTGCCCATTCTTTCAAAAGATCCTCCTCTTCTGTAAAGAATATCAGCAAAAGTTGAGGTATTTTCATCAATCTTATACAAAACTATAGAATAATATTCTATTGCCTTTTTATAATTTCTAAATTTTTTATAAATATTTGCAATATCATATAAAATTTTATTTGAAGGATTTTTGAAATTATCAATTTTTTTTTCAAAGTAAGCTAATGCTACATCGTCTCCTTCTTTTTCTGCTAAAAATTGTATAATTTTTTTATTTTTGTACCAATGGTATATTTCATTTTCATCGCTAATTTTTTGTAAAATTTTTTTTGCTAATATAAAGTTATCATTTAACTGATAATTTTCCACAAGTAAGGATAAATTAAAATAAAATTTTGGATTCAAATAATTAGATATATTTAAGTAAAAATTAGATTCCTTAAATAAACCTTGTGAAGAATAAAGGTTAGAAATTAAGAAAAAAAATTCAGCCAATAGATCTTTTTTATTTTTGCAAGAAAAGTACTGATTAAATTTATGATAATTATTTTCTTCAATCCATTTTTTAGATTGAGCAATCAGCAAACTACTTTTTAAGGGTTCAATTGTTTTTGAAATTTCATTTGCAATATTGTAATCTTTGTTTTCAACAATATTTCCTAAGTAAAAAAATAAATATCTAGAATAGTCACTTTTTGGAGAATTAATTAAATTTAAAAAATTTGAATTTGTTTTATTTGAGCCTAAATAACAATTTTGAAAAGCATTAGTAACAAGATCAATTTTTCCCAAATTTCTATTGGTTTTGCCAATTTTTTCATTAAGAAATAAATAGCTATAACTCTCCAAAATTTTAGTAATTACATATTCATAAGTGCCGTTTTCCTGAAAAGTTAAAAGTTTGTTTAATTTTTTTGAAGCTTTTTTATATTTATTTTTTGTTAAACTATCTAATGTTAATAATAAATTAGCCTCAAAAAAATTTGAATTATTAGTACGTTTTATTTGTTTAATAGCTTCTTTAACCTGACCATCTAAAATTAGAGAAAACACATATTCTCTTAAAAAATTATCATGTTGATTGATTAATTTTTTTGAAGAATTAAAAAATTTAATAGCATCATCATTTTTTTGGTTATTGGAAGAAACTAAAGCAGAAAAATAGTTAGATAAATACTTCTGGTTGAAATCATTTGTGTCATTTGCTTTTGAATACGTTGCGTTCTGGTATAAAAATGAAAATAAGAAAATTAATATTTTTAAATACATATAATATTTTATGGCTTCAGAAGAAAAAAATCAAAGTAACATCATAAATTCTGAGTTAAATTTAAATTATAACAAGTATATATTCGCTGATAAGCCAATAAATAGATTTAAAACTAAACCTAAAGTAGAAGATATATCAACAAAATTAGATGAATTAAGGAATGAAATCGAAAAAATAGAAAACTGCGAGTTAAAGAAAAATGCTTCGAAAATAGTTTTTAGTGATGGCAATAATAGAAGCAAAATAATGATTGTTGGTGAAGGACCTGGTCAAAAAGAAGATCAAGAAGGAAAGCCTTTTGTTGGCGACGCAGGCATGCTTTTAAATAAGATGTTAAAATCAATTAATATTGAAAGAAAAAATGTTTACATTACGAATGTAGTAAATTATCGACCTCCAAATAATAGAAAACCAGAGCCTGTTGAAATAACAAAATATTCAAATTTTTTAAGAAAACACATTTCAATTATTGATCCAAAAATATTAATATTAATGGGTAGTACAGCAATGGAGTCTTTATTTGGCTCAAATATAAAAATTACAAAAGAAAGAGGATCATGGAAAGATATAATCGTTAATAATAAAAATTATCTTTGTATGATAACTTTTCATCCTGCTTATCTACTAAGACAGCCTGAAAACAAAAAGTACTCATGGAGAGATTTAAAAGAAATAAGAAAAAAAATTGACCAATTAAATATAAGTTTATAAATTATTAAAATGATAGAATTACATAAAAGATGCTTAAAATGGTGGCAAAAAAAATTTAATATATCAGACTATGCTGCATTATGGTTAACTTTCATTAAAGGGTTAATTATCGGTTTGTTAATTTACCATTTCTTCTTTGTTTAATGAAAAAGATTATTGCTGGCGTAGATGAAGTTGGTAGGGGCAGTTTAATTGGACCCGTTTATGCTGCAGCAGTTATTTTAAACAAAAATATAAATAAAAAAAAAATTAAAGACTCAAAAAAACTAAATAAATTTAAAAGAGAAACCCTGGCAAAATATATAAAAAAAAATTCTACATGGGCTATTGGTTCTGCTTCTTTAAAAGAAGTTGAAAAAATTAACATTTTAAATGCAAGTTTACTCGCAATGAAAAGGGCTATTATAAAACTTAAAAAAAAACCAGAAATAGTTCTTGTTGATGGAAATAAATCTCCTGAAATAAAAAATTATATTATAAAGACTATAATTAAAGGTGATCAAAAAATACCGGAAATATCTGCGGCTTCTATAATTGCAAAAGTTTCAAGGGATAAATTGATTACTGGTATTTCGAAAAATTTTAAAAGCTATAAATGGAATTTAAACGCTGGCTATGGAACAAAAGAACATTTAAGAGCTATCAAGAAATTTGGGGTAACTAAATTTCATAGAAAAACATTTAAACCAATACACAATATATTGAGTCTCAAAAAAAATTGACAACAAGTGGAGTCAAATTAATTCAATCATAGGTTGACCCCGACTCTTGCTTGGAGTCTAATTGTTTTTTAGAAAATGATTAAATCAATTTTAAAAAACAAAATAATTAATGGAGATAGTCTTAGGGAGTTAAAAAAAATTCCTAGCGAAACTTTTGATCTTATTTTTGCAGATCCACCCTATAACCTTCAGTTAAAAAAAGAGCTGAGTAGACCAGATACATCAAAAGTTATGGCTGTTGATGACAAATGGGATAAATTTAAAAATTTTAAGAGTTATGATGAATTTACATTAAATTGGCTATCTGAATGCAAAAGAATTTTAAAAAAAAATGGAACTATCTGGGTTATTGGAAGCTATCACAATATTTTTAGAGTTGGATCTATAATCCAAGATTTGGGTTTTTGGATTCTTAACGATGTAATTTGGAATAAGAATAATCCTATGCCAAACTTTAGAGGCACAAGATTTACTAATGCTCACGAAACATTAATTTGGGCTTCAAAAAACGAAGGATCAAAATATACATTTAATTATCAGTCTCTTAAATGTTTGAACGATGATCTTCAGATGCGGTCGACATGGAACTTGCCTATTTGTAACGGAAAAGAAAGACTTAAAAATAATGGAACAAAAGTTCATTCAACTCAAAAACCCGAGTCATTGTTACACAGAATTATTTTAGCATCTTCAAATAAGAATGATTTCATTCTAGACCCATTCTTGGGATCAGGAACAACAGCTGTAGTATCAAAAAAACTTGGAAGAAATTATTGTGGCATTGAAAAAGGAAAAAATTATTTTGAAGCTGCAAATAAAAGGTTAAAAAATACAAAAGTTATTGAAGATGAATATTTAGATACTTTACAAAACAATAGAACTAAACCAAGAGTTCCTTTTGGTTCATTGATCGAAATGGGATTAATTAAACCTGGTACAGAAATTTATGATCAAAAGAAAAAAATTAATGCAAAAATAATGGTTGATGGAAGCATTAAATATCAAGAGTCAGAGGGTTCAATTCATAAGGTAGCAGCTAAAATAATTGGCGCTGAAAGTTGCAATGGTTGGACTTTTTGGCATTATCAGTCTGGAAATTCTCTTAAACCAATTGATGATTTAAGACAAAAATTGCGACCAACACATTAATCTCTATAAATTTTACCTAAATAACTCTGAAGAAATTTTTTATTTTTTGAAAGATATTGCAAAATTATATTTCTAATTAATGTATTGATTGGATTTGATAAATGGAATGCAAAATGATTAAGCTTTGATCTCCAATTTATTGAATGAATTCTACTAATTCTATTTTTATATAGATTGTCAGAACCACTAATAATACTTGCAAATATGTCGTGAGCCGTTTCAATACTTTGGGAAGCTCCTTGTGCAAAAGATGGGGGGAAGGCAAACAAGGCATCACCAGATAAAAAAATATTTTTTTGATTTGTGGTAGCTAAATTTTTGCTAACAAATACAGGAAAAGCTCGAATTTCAGTCAAATTTTCTAAATTTATTAATGAATTATTGGTTAAAGTTTTTTTTAAGGAATTTATAAAAATTTCAGATTGAAAAAATTGTTCATTTTTTAATTCTGATTCCTTTAACTTTTTTTGTAAAATTGCAACGAAATTATATTCGTTATTTTGATTAACTGGATAAATTACATAATGAAAATTTGATCCCATAAAAATTGAAATATTGTTATCATCATATTTATTAAAATTTCCTCTAAGAGCTATACTATTGTTATATTTCGGTTTTAAATTTTCTTTTGATATTATTAATTTAGATTGAGAAAAAACACCGTCAGCAATAATTACAAAATCAAAATTTTCTTCTGATTCATATGAAAAATAAACTTTAATATTATTGCTATAGTCTATATTATTTAAAATTGTGTTAAATTTTATTTTATCTTTAGGGATATTTTTTAATAGAAATTTTAATAGAGTTGACCTTTTGGTGGTTGTATATTTGTTTAAATCATCATTAAATTGGGTAAGATTTATATCACATATTTTATTTGGATTATTTGACTTAAAAAAATTAACTTTTTTTGGAAAAAAAATATCTAAAGCAGGTATATTTTTAAAACCAATTTTATTAAGCAATTTAATGCTATTTACTGATAACTGAATTCCATAACCTTCTTCTAAATCAAGTTTGGAACGTTTTTCAAAAATTTTATATTCAAAATCTTTTTCTTTTTCTAATAAATTTGCAAGATATAAACCAGAAATTCCAGCACCAATGATAGCTATTTTTTTCATTAAATCTTTGAGACTGAGCTAAATATTTTTTTTGTAAAAGAAGGCAAAATTATTGATTTAGTATTAGCGCGGTTAAGTAGAATTTTATTTTTTATATTTGGCAATCTATCAACTTTATTTAAAATTATTTTCATATCCATATTTGATAATTTAATATTAATTTTTTTACTATTCGAATATTTATATTTCCTTTCCTCAACTTCATTCATTGGAAAAATTGGCATATTTTTTAAAAAATTAAATTTATTATTTTTTACTAATAGATATTTATCATTATTTTGGTAAATTTTTGCTTCAAAATATTTTGTTTTATTAGATTTGTTTTTAGTTTTAATTGTAAAATCATTTTTTTTAAATGAAATGCAATTTAATAAAATTGGGCATTTGACACATAGAGGATTATTCGGTTTGCACACTAAAGCGCCGATCTCCATTATGGCTTGTGCATAATCACTTGATCTATCCGATGTTCCAAAAAAAATTATTTTTTTATTTAGATATTCTTTTGAAATCTCATCTTCTTTTCTTAAATAAAAAACTCTTTTCAGTATTCTCTCAACATTTCCATCTAATGGTATAATTTTTTTATTGAATGCAATGGCCATTATGGCCTTTGAAGTATAATCTCCAATGCCCGGTAATGTTTTTAACTCTTCAATCGTGCTAGGCAATCTACCATTATATTCTTTTAAAATTTTTATAGCTGTCTTTTTTAAATTTCTAGCCCTAGAATAATATCCTAAGCCTTCCCAATATCTTATTAATGTTTGATTTTTAACTTTTGCTAAACTATTTATATTTGGTATTTTATTTATAAAGTTAAGAAAATAAGGAATTACAGTTTTCACTTGAGTTTGTTGAAGCATAAACTCACTAACCAAAGTATAAAATTCTCTTTTTTTCAAAGAAACTTTTTTTCTCCAAGGCAAAAACCTTTTATTATTATCGTACCAATAAAGAATTTTTTTTGGTATGTTTTTGTTATTCATATGAGTCTCAAATATAATACTAAGCAGAGATATAAATCCATTCAAGGATTAAGATCTTTTAAAAATACTTTACCCACAAAAGTAAAAAGAATAATTGATAAAAAAGGTCATATGTACTCGCAGACTCTAGATAATTGGAAATATATTGTCGGAGATGAACTATTTAAAGTTTGTTACCCAAAATCTTTTAAAAGTTCAAATAAACTAGGAGGAAGTTGTTTAGTCATAATGGTTAAAAGAGGGAATGAAGTTGACTTGGAATACTCAAAAAAAAATATAATGAATAAAATGAATGCCTATTTTGGCTATGAAGCAATAAAAAATATTAAACTAAATACTTTTGAAGGAGAATATGAAAAAAATATAGAAAAAAAAGTGGTTAATGCGACAAAAAGAGAACACATAAAAAAGATAGATAATATTAAAAACGATAAAATTAAAAAATCTTTATTAGAATTAAGTAAAATATATAAACCAAGATGAAAAAAATAATTATTACAACCTTATTTGCTATATTTTATTTTTTACCAGTAAGTCTAAAAGCTGAAATTAAGACAATATCCGAAGGCAGCATAGATGCAAAAATTAAAATTATAATTTTTGAATCGTTAACCTGTAGCCATTGTGCAAATTTTCACAAAAATGTTTATCCGAGCTTAAAAGAAAACTTTATTGATAAAGGACATGTTTATATAGAGTTCAAAAACTTCCCTTTAGATATGGCCGCAATGAATGCATCAAAAATTGCACATTGTAGAAATGATGGAAATTCAGAAATTCTTCATTATTTATTTGATAATCAAGATAAATGGGTAAAGGGAAATACAATTGAAGAACTTAATCAGAATATCAAAAAATTTATTGATAAATCGGCTTTCAAATTAGATGTGGAGAATTGCCTAAGCAATAAAGAAGTTGAGGATCATATTTTAGAAGACCGAATCGAAGGTGCCAAAAAATTCAAATTAGAAGCAACTCCTACATTAATTATTAATGGAGAAAAGTTCGATAATCCTACAAACTACAAAAAATTGAAAAAATTTTTAGAAAAACTGATATAAGTTAGTGAATGGAGTTTAAAAAAATCCATTTAAATGGATTTAAATCATTTGCAGAGAAAACAAATTTTCTGATTGAAGAAGGATTAACTGGAATAGTTGGTCCTAATGGATGTGGTAAATCAAATATAGTTGAATCATTAAGGTGGTGCATGGGAGAAACCTCCGCGAAAAGTATGAGAGGTTCTGGGATGGAAGATGTTATTTTTTCAGGAACTTCTAATAAGCCTTCAAAAAATATTGCTGAAGTATCTATTAACCTGTCAAATGATAATAAAGATGGCCCACATCAGTATAACAAATTAGATGAAATTGAAATTAGACGTAAAATTGAAAAGGATAAAGGTTCAAAATTTTATATTAACAATAAAGAAGTTAGAGCAAAAGATGCTCAAATGTTTTTTGCCGATTTGTCAACAGGAGCCCATTCTCCTTCAATCATAAGTCAAGGAAGAATAGGAGCTTTAGTTACCGCCAAACCTTCTGATAGAAGAGCAATATTAGAAGAAGCGGCTGGCATTTCAGGACTGCATGTCAGAAGGCACGAAGCAGAATTAAGATTAGGAGCTGCAGAAAATAATTTAAAAAGAGCAGACGAATTAAGAAGGCAACAAGAAAAACAACTAGCAAATCTACAAAAACAAGCTGAAGAAGCTGCAAAATATAAATCTATATCTGAAGAAATTCGTAAAGTTGAATCTGGTCTTTATTATTTAAAATTAAAAGAGATTGATCATGAAATAAAATTAGAAAATGAAATAAATTTAGAAGCAGATGACAAAGTAAAAGATTTCAATAATAAACTTGAAGAAATTGAAAGAACAATAAAAATTGAAGTTGAAAAAGTAACCCCAATTAGAGAAAAAAATATAGAAAATCTATCAAAAATACAAAGATTAAACCTAGAACTAAAAGGACTAGATGAAGAAAATGAAAGAATAGAAGAAGAAATAAATTCAATTAAAAATACCTTAAAAGTTATAGATGAAGATATAGATAGAGAAAAAAGCATTGTAATTGATGCTAATTCAAATGAAAAAAGACTTAAAGAAGAGAAAAGCCAACTAATTGAAATAGATTCTAAATATTACGAAACTGAAAAATTATCTAATCAAGATCTTGAGCAAGCAAAATCAACACTAAAAAGTGAACAAGATAGAATGGATAATTTGCTTCAATATTTTAATTTAGAATTCTTACAAAAAAATTTTGAAACAATTAATTCTACTAACGACCAATTGGATAAAGCTAAAAATTTAATTGCTGAAAATAAAAGCGAAGAAGCAATAACTTTATTAGAAGAATGTAAGACAAGTTTATCTTTCTTAATTTTGAAAATTAAAGAAATTGAGGGGGAAAATCTAATTTCAAATTTAAATTCAAAAAATGAAACAATTAAACAAATGCAAGATGATTATGCCGAAACTTATAGTAAAAACCAAAATATAAAAAAAGAATCCGTTAAGAGAAATGAAAGAATAAAAATAATTGATCAAGAAATTGAGAGTTGGAAAAACTTGTTAAATAATTCTGAAAAAATGTCCATAGAATTAAATGAAAGAAAAAATAAACAAAATTTAAAATTAAACGAATTAGAAAAACAACCACAAAATCAAGCAGAAAAAAAAGGTCAGACATCTGAAAATCTAAGAATTTCAGAAAAAGAAAAAAATGAAAATGAAATTTTAATTGAAGAAATTGATGGAAAAATAATTAATTTAAGAAATGAACTAAATGTAACTAAAGAAAATTCCATTGAAATAAGAGAAAGAAAAGCCAGTTCAGGTGCAACAATCGATGGATTAAATAAAAGAAGAAATGATTTGCTGGATAGAGTTATGACGGAACTCAATTTAAAGGAAGATAATTTACTAGAATATTCTAATCTTGAAAAAGAGGAAAAGTTTCCAGACACAGTAGCTCAAGAAGAACTTTTGGACAAAAAAAAGAGGGAAAGAGAAAAATTAGGTTCGGTAAATTTAATTGCAGATGAAGAAACTTCAAAATATGAAGAAGAAATAAAAAAAATGGAAAAAGACAGACAAGATCTTGTAACTGCTATAATTAAGCTCAAAGAAAGTATTACCGAATTAAATCAGAAAGGAAGAGAAAGATTATTAGAAGCCTTTGAAAAGGTAAATAGAAAATTTAATGAGGTATATACAAAACTATTCAATGGAGGTAGTGCCAAACTAGAGTTAGTTGACTCTGATGATCCATTAGATGCAGGTTTAGAAATGTTAGTTAGTCCTCCAGGGAAAAGACTTCAATCAATAACATTGCTATCTGGAGGAGAGCAAGCTTTAACAGCTCTATCTTTAATTTTTGCAGTCTTTTTAACTAATCCATCACCAATATGTGTTTTGGATGAAGTTGATGCTCCACTCGATGACGCAAATGTTACAAGATTTTGCAACCTCCTATCTGAATTAACAAAAATTACTTCTACAAGATTTATTATTGTTACGCACCATGCTCTAACGATGTCAAAAATGAATAGACTATACGGCGTAACAATGCCAGAGAAAGGCATTAGTCAGCTAGTTGCGGTAGATCTTCAAAAAGCTGAAAGTATGGTTGCATAAATAATCAATGTCAGAAGATCAGTTTAAAACTCGCTTAAAAATTGCAAAAAATAAAGCAAAGTCCAGAAAATCTTTAAAAAATGAACAAACATCCTCAAGTATGGGTGCTGCTTTCAAAATGAGCACTGAATTAGTGTCCGCTGTTGCAGTTGGGACAATTATTGGGTTTATTTTAGACAATTGGTTTGGTACTAAGCCATGGTTAATTTTAATATTTTTTTTTGTAGGTGTAGTTGCTGGAATAATGAATGTAGTGAAATCTGCAAAAAAAATGCAAAAATAGTAGAGAATAGTAATGGCAGCAAATCCAATGTACCAATTCAATGTTTATAGAATTGGTCCAGAAATAAAATTAGGCGAAGTAGATATTTCATTTACAAATGCAAGCCTATTCATGGTAATTAGTACTTTAGCTGTACTAATTATTTTTAATTTAGGTGCTAAAAAAAAATCATTAATACCAGATAAAATTCAATTGTTGGCAGAGCTTAGTTATTCATTTGTATCAAAAATGATAAGTGACACTGCTGGCTCTAAAGCTAAACCTTATTTTTCATTCATATTTTCATTATTCATGTTTGTATTATTTTGCAATATGTTTGGAATGATTCCTTATTCTTTTACAGTAACAAGTCATATTATTGTTACTTTTGCATTAGCGGCATTTATTTTTATTGGAGTTACAATTATTGGTTTTATTAAGCATGGTCTGGGATATTTAAAACTTTTTGTACCTAGTGGAGTTCCAATAATCTTGCTTCCATTAATCGTAGTAATTGAAATAATTTCATATCTTAGTAGACCAGTTAGCCTATCTGTAAGATTGTTTGCAAACATGATGGCAGGTCATACAATGATGAAGGTATTTGGGGGTTTTGTTATAAGTCTTGGAATTATTGGTGGATGGCTTCCACTTAGTTTTTCGGTTGCATTAACTGGTTTGGAGATATTAGTTGCTTTTCTTCAAGCATATGTTTTTGCAATTTTAACCTGCATCTATTTAAATGATGCATTAAATTTACACCATTAACATTAAAAAAGGAGGAAACAATGGAACTAGAAGCAGCAAAAATGATAGGAGCAGGTCTTGCGGCGATAGCTTTAGCAGGTGCCGGTGTTGGAATTGGAATTATCTTCGGTAATTACCTTTCTGGTGCAATGAGAAATCCGTCAGCAGCTCAAAAACAATTTCCTAATTTGCTATTAGGATTTGCTTTAGCTGAAGCAACTGGACTATTTGGTCTAGTAGTTGCATTGATTATTTTATTTGCATTTTAGTTGATGTTAAAAAAAATAATTATTCAAATATTCGCTTTAAACTTTGTGCTGGTTAGTTCTGCACAAAGTGGGGAAAGTGGTGGCATGCCACAGCTAAATCCAGAATTTTGGGTTTCTCAAATAGTATGGTTAGTTTTAACTTTTGGTATTCTTTATATAGTATTATCAAAATTAATTTTACCTAGAATTAGTGATAATTTAGAGTCTAGAAAATCACAAATTTTAGAAAATATAGAAACAGCAGAAACACAAAGAGAAGAAAGCGAAAAAAAACTTAAAGAATTTGAAAAAATTATTTTAGAAAGCAAACTTGAAGCAAAAAATTATTTTAATAGAACTAGGCAAAAAATACTAGATGATATCAATAAAAAAAGAATAGCTTTAGAGAAAGATATTGATGAAGAAATAAATGCCGCCGAACAAGAAGTAAATAATCTAAAGACTACTTCAAGTGAAAAAATAAAAAATATAGCAGTTGAAACATCATCCGAGTTAATAAAACAATTAATTGGCGAAGAAGCAAATAGTAGCAGTATATCTGCAATAGTCGAAGAACAATCAAGAAAGAGAGG
Organism: Pelagibacteraceae bacterium AG-439-F23; assembly: GCA_003212415.1. GTDB lineage: Bacteria > Pseudomonadota > Alphaproteobacteria > Pelagibacterales > Pelagibacteraceae > Pelagibacter. The sequence goes on along the minus strand of QCPT01000001.1, from coordinate 15,949 downwards.
GGAACAAAATGGAATTTGATGCAACTTTTTGGGTAGCAGTATCTTTTATTATTTTTTTTGGAGCTTTGGTTTATTTCAAAATACCCCAAACTGTTAACAAATTACTTACAAAAATGATCATGGATATAAAAAATGAAATTGATGAAAGTGAAAAATTAAGAACTGAATCAAAACAACTTCTAGATAATGCCCAAAGTAAACTGAACTCGGTAAGTGTAGAAACAAAAAAAATTCTAGATCAAGCAAAAAGTGAATCTGACAAACTTGTTATTGATATGAATGATAAATTTCATAAATCAGCAGAAATTAAAAAAAATCTAGCACAAAATAAAATTACTCAAATAAAAGAAGCAGCGATTAAAGAAATAAAAGATACTTCAATTAAAATAGCAGTTAATTCTGTTAAAAAAATTATTACTACTTCTGTTGATAAATCTAAATTGAATAATTTATTTGAAAAAAATTTAGAAGAAGCCAAATCCGAACTTAAAAAAATCAATTCTTAAATAGCAAGATAATTTCGTTACTTTTCTTAAAAATAATATAAAATCTAAACTAATGAATTCGGTAGTTATAGGTTCTGGTTTTGGGGGTATAGCAGCAGCATTAAGATTAAAAGCAAAAAATCATAAAGTTACACTTATTGAAAAGCATCGAGACTTGGGAGGTCGTGCTAGAGTATTTAAAAAAAATGGTTTTACTTTTGATGGTGGACCCACAGTTATAACTGCACCTCATTTAATATATGAGCTATTTCAGTTATTTAATAAAAATCCTCAGGATTATATAAAATTAAAACCTTTGAAAACTTGGTATAGATTTGTATTCGAAGATGGATCTAAATTTGATTATTCAGGTAATGAAGAAAAAATGAAAAGTCAAATTAAGGATATGAGCCCAGAAGATGTTATCGGTTATGACAAGTTAGTAAATTTTACAAAAAAAATTTTTGATAAGGGATTTACCGAGCTCTCTGAAGTTCCATTTGATAATCCTTCTTTCATGATAAAACAAATTCCTGCTCTTCTAAATCTAAAAAGCTATAAATCTGTTTATGCTCTAGTGTCTTCCTATATTAAAAATGAAAAATTAAGAAGATTATTAAGTATGCATCCACTACTAGTTGGAGGAAATCCTTTTACCACAACTTCAATATATGGTTTGATTTTATACTTAGAAAAAAAATGGGGAATTCATTATTCAATGGGAGGAACAGGGCAAATTATTAATGGTTTAGAAAAATTAATGAAAGAAGAAAATATTGAAATTCTAAAAAATAATGAAGCTATGCACATTATTGCTGAAGATAGTAAAATAATTGGTCTCAAATTAAATAATGGCAAAGAAATAAAAGCTGACAATATTATTTGTAATTCCGATCCACCAGCAGTTTATTCAAAGCTGTTAAATTCAAAAAATACAAATCTAATGTTTAATTGGAAAATGAGAAGAATGGAATATTCTATGGGTTTATTTGTATATTATTTTGGCACTAAAAAAACTTATGAAACAGTAGAACATCACACAATAAAGTTTGGAAAAAAATATAAAGAACATTTAGATGATATATTTAACAATAAAAAATTAAATGAAGATATCAGTTATTATCTTCATAGACCTACAGCAAATGATAAATCAATGGCTCCTGATGGCCATGATTGTTTTTATGTACTTGTACCAGTACCAAATAATCAATCTGGCATCAATTGGTCAGTAGAAGCGGAAAAATTAAAAAATCTTGTAATAGATAAAATGGAAAATTCTTTATTGCCAAACCTTAGAGAAAATATTGTAGAAGATTTTTACCTAACGCCAGACTATTTTGAAAAAGAACTTAATACTAAATATGGCTCTGGTTTTTCAATTCAACCTAAATTTTCCCAATCTGCTTATTTTAGATTTCATAATAGATCAGAAATATTTAGAGGTTTATATTTTGTAGGTGCCGGTACACATCCAGGAGCAGGTGTTCCAGGTGTGCTATCATCTGCTAAAGTTTTAGATAAAATTTTATAATGCCCAATAATAGTTATTTATCTACATACGCAAAATCTTTTAATTGGGCTGGGTTTTTTTTACCTAAAAAAATTTATTTAAAGTGCTCTAATTTATATGATTTTTGTAGAACAATAGACAATATTGCTGATAATGAACAAGAAATAGATGTTAAAAAAAATAATTTTTTAAACTTTAAGAATAAATTTAATAATCAAGACTACAGTGACCCAATTATTGAAAATATGTGGTCTTTAATAAAAGAATATGGAATTTCAAGAAAAATAGTAAATGATTTATTTGATGGCGTAGAGACTGATTTAAAAAATAAAGTACAAATAAATTCAAAAAAAGAATTATTTATTTATTCTTATAGAGTTGCAGGTTCAGTTGGTTTGATGATGGCAAAAATTTTAAATGTTAAAGATAAAAATTCGCTTAAATCAGCAATCGATTTAGGTATAGCTATGCAGCTTACTAATATCTCAAGAGATATAGTGGAAGACTCAAAAAATAATAGATTCTATATATCTCATAACTTTGAATCAATAAAAGAAACTTTAAATATCGCTGATTTATTTTATGAAAGTTGCTTTCCATCCATAAAAAAAATTCCAATTAGTTTTCGTTTTTCAATATTGGTAGCAAGAAGAGTTTACAGAAAAATTGGACAAAATATTCTAAATAAAAAATCTATAGAAAATTATAATAATTCCGGAAAAATATATGTGACAAGTACTGGGAAAATAGTTCAAACTTTGTTATCTTTTTTTGACCTTGTGAGACTATCATTGATTAAAGACAAAGATCATCTTAGATATAAAGAACATCAGTTAATAAATGAAGAAATTGATTTAAATGAAAGACTTTGATTATATAATTATTGGTGGAGGCTGTGCGGGCTTATCTTTGGCATATGAATTAGAAATCCATAAAAAGTTAAAAAATAAAACTCTAGCAATTATAGAACCAAGAAATGAGTATAAAAGAGATAAAACATGGTCTTTTTGGAAAATAATTCCTCATAATTTTGATGATTGTGTAAAAAAATGTTGGAAAAATTTTTCAATAAATGTTCCAAATAAAACAAAGTTTTTGGATTGTAATAAATACCCTTATCAGTCTATTGATAGTGGATTATTTTATAAAAAAGTTAATGAAAAATTAAAACAAAATAAAAATATAATTTTTTTTAAAAATATTGATGAAATAAACACAAAAAATTCTTTTATTTTTAATAGTCTTCCTGAACTTAACGCAAATAATAATGATCTTTGGCAGCATTTTTGTGGGGTAGAAATTGAGACCAAAAATAACTTTTTTGATGATGAAATTATTAATCTAATGGACTTTGATTGTGAACAAAGAAAAAGTGTTCATTTTTTTTATACACTTCCGTTTACAAAAAACAAAGCGCTGATTGAAACTACTTGGCTGTCAATTATGAATGACGATTCAGAAAAAGATTATGAAAATCAAATTAAAAAATATTTAGAAAATCACTTAAACCTTAGAGATTATAAAATAAATTATAAAGAAGAAGGAGCCATACCTCTTTTTAATCCATCAAATAAGAGTGAAAACAATAAAATAAATATTGGAACCGCAGGTGGCATGACAAGATTAAGTACGGGATACACTTTTCTTAATATTCAAGAACACAGTAAGTTTATAAGAGAAAACCTTGAAAATATTAACAAAACGAAAGTATTTACAATAGATAAAAAATATCAATTTTTAGATAAAATATTTTTAAGAGTTATTAAGAAAAATTCTGAAATTATGCCAGATATATTTTTTAAAATGTTTAGCAGCTCTTCAAATACTGTTATAAAATTTTTATCTAATAAAAGTAATATTTTGGAAGATTTTTCAATTATTTTAAAAATGCCAAAGTGGACTTTTATTAAAGCCCTATTTAGAAATTAAAATGATTAAAATAAATTATTATCATTCACTAATTTTTTTTAATTTTTGTATATTTTTATCTGCTTTTGATTATTTAAGAAATAATAATCTATTAATAATTTCTTTACTTTTGATTTTAAGCATTGGAATATCTCATGGTTCACTTGACCATATAAAAGGGAAAAAGCTATTAAAAATTTTAGGTTTTAAATCGTCGGCTATTTTTTATATTAGTTATGTAATTGTAGGATTAATAACAATAATTATATGGATTTTATTTCCTAAATTTTTATTATTTTTATTTTTAATAGTTGCGGCTTTTCATTTTGGCAAAGAAGATTCTGATTTTATAAGTAAATATAAAAATCTTGAATTAATTTACTTTTTTAAAGGTTCGCTGGTTATAATATCACCATTGTTATTTCATAAAAATGAAACTTTATCTATTTTTAAATCCTTAAATTTTGATATCTCAACAAATATCCTAATTAATAATGAAATATTATATTTATTTATATTTCTTAGTTTTATTTCAAACATCATTCTATCTTTAAATAAAAGTTTTGATATCAAATCTCTTTTATTGATGGATTTTTTATCTATACTCATATTAAATTATTTTCTTAATCCAGTACTAGCATTTACTTTTTATTTTTGTTTCTTGCACTCAATAAGGCATTCTATTTCGCTAATAAATGAAATGAATACTAGTTTAAAAAAAGGTTTACCAATATTTATAAAAAAAGCTTTGCCCCTGACAATCATAACAATATTTGGTTACATATTTGCTATATATATTTTGAATAACTACAATGAATTAAATGACTCAATATATAAAGTTATTTTTATTGGGCTTGCCTCTTTAACTTTTCCTCATATATTGCTTGAATATTTAATTGAAAAAAATGAGTAATAAAAACTTAAAAATTTTATTAGCTTCTCCAAGAGGATTTTGTGCTGGTGTAGATCGAGCAATAGAAATAGTAAAAAAAAGTATAAATAAATTTGGATCGCCTGTTTATGTAAGACATGAAATTGTTCACAACAAACATGTTGTGGATAGTTTAAAAAAAATAGGAGCTATATTTGTAGAAGAGTTAGAAGAAATAAAAGATAAAACTAGACCAGTTATTTTTTCTGCTCATGGTGTTCCAAAATCAGTACCAAAAGAAGCTTCAAATCTAAATATAACTTATGTTGATGCAACTTGCCCACTGGTATCTAAAGTTCATAGAGAGGCAGAAAATTTAAATAAAAAAGGTTCTCATATATTGCTTATCGGACACAAAAATCATCCGGAGGTAATTGGAACTATGGGCCAATTACCTAATGAAAGTATAGATCTTATTGAAAATGTTGAAGATGCACAAAAATATTCAAAAAAAAATGGAAAAAAACTTGCCTATATTACACAAACTACATTATCAGTAGATGACGCTAGAGAAATTATAAACGTTTTAAAAAAAAAATTCCCAGACATAAATGAACCAAAAAAAGAAGATATTTGTTATGCAACTACAAATAGACAGTCAGCTGTAAAAAAGATTGCAAAAAAATGTGATATGTTTTTTGTAATTGGAAGCAGAAATTCATCTAATTCAGTTAGGTTAGTAGAGGTAGCAAAAAATAATGGATGTGATAAATCAGAACTAATTCATTCTGAAAGCAAGGTTCCCCTGGATAAAATTGCTAATTGTAAAACTGTAGGAATTTCTTCTGGAGCATCGGCACCAGAAATTTTAGTAGAAAAATTTATAAGCGAATTAAAAAAAGAATTTACTTTAGAAATTGAAGAAGTGGAAATAATTAAAGAAAATATAACATTTAAAATTCCTGGAAAGTTAAACTAATGGCTGTTTACACAAGAGTTAATTCGAAAGATATAAACTATATTGAAAAAAATTATAATATTGGAAAAATTAAAAGTTTTATTGGTATTAAAAAAGGAATTGAAAATACCAATTATCTTTTAAAAACAAAAAATAAAAGATTCATACTAACGCTATTTGAAAAAAGAGTTCAAAAAAAAGATTTACCTTTCTTTATGAATTTAATGGACAAATTAAATAAGCATAAAATTAATTGTCCAAAACCTCAAAGAAATAAAAAAGGAAGTTTTATAATAAAAATTAAAAATAAGACTGCCTCTATTGTCTCCTTTGTTGAAGGAAAAGATAAGTTAAAATTAAGCCCAAAAAACTGTTATGAAATTGGTAAAAGTATAGCTAAACTTCATAATGCATCAAAAAAAATAAAACTTTATAGAAAAAATTCATTATCTTTAAAAGAATGGCCAAAAATATTAAATAAAATTGGAAATAAATCAAAAATTATAAATCCAAATTTAAATAGTTTAATGAAAAATAGTTTTTTGGAAATAAAAAATAAGTGGCCAAAAAATTTATCTAGTGGAATCATTCATGCTGATTTATTTATTGATAATATTTTTTTCAAAAAAAATACACTCAGCGGATATATAGACTTTTATTTTGCATGTAATGATTTTTTGATGTACGAAATTGCTATTTGTATAAATGCTTTATGTTTTGATAAAAAAAATAATAAATTTATATTTAATAAGAAAAAATCAAAAAATCTTATTAGAGGATATACAAAAATAAGAAGTTTCTCTGTTAAAGAAAAAAAATCTTTAAATATCTTGTGTAGAGGTGCGGCTCTTAGATATTTGTTAACAAGAACCTATGATTACTTAAATACTCCAAAAAATGCTATTATTAAAATTAAGAATCCGAAAGAATATATTCAAAAACTTAAAGTACATAATAAGTTTAGTAATTTTAAAAATTATTATAATTAATGATTAAAATTTATACTGATGGATCATGCTTAGAAAATCCAGGTAATGGGGGTTGGGCTGCAATAATTATAATTGATGGAAAAAAAAATAAGATAAAAGGAAGCAAAAAAAATACAACTAATAATCAAATGGAGCTAATTGCCCCAATTCAGGCCTTAAAGAAAATACCGAAAGGTAGCAAAGTTCAAATTTTTACAGACTCTAAATATGTAAAGTCAGGAATAACAGAATGGATTCATAATTGGAAAAAAAATGGATGGAAAACTGCAAACAAACAACCAGTTAAAAATAAAGAACTTTGGACTGAGTTAGATCTTTTGACTAATGAATTCGAAATAAAGTGGAGTTGGGTAAAAGCACATTCAGACGATAAATTAAATAACGAAGTAGATTTAATTGCAAGAGAAATGGCAAATTCATGATAACCGAATTGACACAAATTATATATCTTATATTTAGTTTTAGTTATGAAATTAAAACCTAACACTAAAGCTCCAAAATTTAAACTACCCAGCACAGATGGAAGTGTCTTTGAATTGGGTAAAATAAAAAAGAATATAATTTTATATTTTTATCCTAAAGATGATACTCCAGGTTGTACTTTAGAATCAAAAGATTTTAGTAAATTAAATAATTTAATAAATAAAAACAAAACTATTGTTTTGGGAATTTCTAAAGATAGCATTGAAAGTCATTTAAAATTCAAAAAGAAGTATAAATTGAAATTCAATTTACTTTCTGACGAAAAAAAAGAAGTAATAAAAAAGTATGGAGTTTGGGGAAAAAAATCATTTTTAGGAAAAGAGTTTATGGGTATTGTAAGGACAACATTCTTGATTAATTATAAAGGAAAAATACATAAAATTTGGTCCAATGTAAGAGTAAAAGATCATGCAAAAGAAGTATTTAAAGAAATTAAAAATATATAATTATCTTTAATAGTTCGGAGCACCTAGCAACAGAACGCCCGTTTAAACTTTGCTTTTAACAAAGTTTTTTACTTCTTCAGTGTTATTATTTAGCACTTGGAAATTTTCATCCTTATCAAGGACATACTGAAGTTCATCGGGCAACTTTTCATGCTTATTTATTGCATTATTAGTAGCATCTGGAAATTTGCATGGGTGTGCAGTTGATAAAATTACACAATCATTAAAAGATAGTTTATTTGCAGCCCCTACTCCAACTGCAGTATGAGGATCTAAAATTATATTATTTTCTTCGTAAATTTTTTTAATAATATCTAGAGTTTCTTGTTCATTACAACTTTCTGAAAGAAAATCTTTTTGAATTATTTCTAAACTTGGTTTATCAATTTGATAAGTATTTTGCTTAATTTTTTTCATAGCATTTGCTGTTTTCGGTGAGTCAGAATTATTTATGTAATAAATTAATCTTTCAAAATTACTTGCTAATTGAATATCCATGCTAGGTGAAATTGTTTCTCTAACTTCTTTTGAAACATAGTCTCCTTTTGAGATAGCTCTGTGCAAAATATCATTTTCGTTTGTAGCAACGATTAATTTATCAATTTGTAATCCCATTTTTTTTGCAAGATAGCCGGCAAATACATCGCCAAAATTTCCAGTAGGCACTGAAAATGAAACTGTTTTCTTATCTAATTTAAAATATGAGTAAAAATAATATACTGTTTGAGCAATTATTCTTGCCCAATTGATTGAATTCACTCCTGACATATTTATAGATTTAGAATACTCAAGATCAGAAAACATTTGTTTTACAATATTTTGACAATCATCAAAGTTTCCATCTATTGCAATATTAAAAACATTTTTTTCTTCAACTGTTGTCATTATTTTTCTTTGTACAGAAGAAATTCTATTGTTAGGGTGTAAAACAAAAATATTTAGATTAGATTTTCCTTTAATTGCATCAATAGCTGCAGCACCTGTATCTCCAGAAGTTGCAACAACTATATTAATTTTTTTATCGTTTTTGCTTAAATAATATTCATACAAATTGCCAATGAATTGCATAGCAATATCTTTAAAGGCTAATGTTGGTCCGTGAAATAATTCTAATAATTTTAATTCTCCAACGTTTGAAATTTTAACCACTTCTTTTTCTCTAAATGTTGAATATGATTTTTTAATTAAGGACGAAAGTTCTTCTTTAGAGATAAAATCCAATGAAAATTGATTTATTATTTCAGTAGATAATTCATTATAATTTAAATTTTTAAATTCTAGCAATTCTTCTGCACTATATTTTTTTAAAGATACCGGAACATAAAGACCGCCATCGTCTGCCAAACCTTTAATAAAAACATCTTCAAAACTGTATTCTTTAGAATTGTCTCTTGTGCTTACATATTTCATAGTTTTTTGACCATATTAAATATTTAAAAAAGTATAAGAGATATTTATATCTTTAATATCACTAGCTTTTAAATCACTTATTATTTTTGGATCAATATAAAAAGTGATTGAGTATGTTGACTTTTCGCTCGGTAATAATGTTTGTTTTTTATAACAAAAACAATCAATTTCAACGAAATATTTGTTTAGAAAATTTGGTTTAACTTCATAGAAGGCTCTTCCAGAAGTCTCCTTTGAACTATAATTTTCTACATTAAAATCTATCTTGTAAATTTGGCCAATTTCTGCATTTATAAAATTAGTTTTTGTTAAAAATTTCCAATTTAAAGCTTTTTCTACTTTAGTATCTAAATTTATCTTAATAATTCTATTATTTTCTTTTTTATTTTTTTCATAAATTATAGCTACACCCAAGAAGATAGTAATCAATAATAAAAAGGAGCCTATAATAAATATTTTAGAGGAGTCTTTTTTCTGAATCATTATAAATAATAATTATATTATATTAAATAACTAATGATATTTTTATTTAATAATCTGATCTACCAAGAATAAAACAAATAGTAAAAATAGATAAAAAATTGAATAAGAAAATACTTTTTTTGCCTTATTCAATTCAAATTTATTTTTTTTGAATTTATATAGATCGTAACAGATATAATTATAATAAAGTGTAAGAGATAAAGAGACAAATATATATAGTTTTCCGCTAAAGCCTATTGCATATGGAATTATAATCACTGGTATCATAAACAAAGAATATACAAAGATTTTTTTCTTTGTCTCTTCTATTCCATTTGTAATTGGTAACATTGGTATTTTTGCTTTCGCATAATCTTTGGCTTTATAAAGGCTTAATGCCCAAAAATGAGATGGTGTCCAATAAAATATTATTAGAAAAAATGTAATTGGTTCAAGACTTAAAGAGTTAGTAGCAATGGTCCAGCCTATCACTGGAGGTAATGCGCCTGAAGCTCCACCAATGACAATATTTTGAGGAGTCTTTCTTTTAAGCCAGATGGTATAAACAAAAACATAAAATGCAATTGTTATAAACAATAATGTAGCAGATAAAAAATTTGAAAAATAATAAAGTCCAATAATTGAAATTATTGATAAAACAATTCCAAAAATTAAAGCTTGGTCTTTGCTAACCTTTCCAGTTGGTATCGGTCTAAGACATGTTCTTGTCATTAAACTATCAAGATCTGCTTCATACCACATGTTTAATGCACCAGCTGCACCAGCACCTACGGTTACAAAGAAAATACAAATTAAAGAGTCAAATAAAGGAATTTGATTTGGGGAAGTTAAAAGTCCAACTGCACAAGTAAAAATAACCAAAGACATAACCCTTGGTTTCATCAATTGTAATAAAGACTTTAAATATGTAAAAAAATTAAAAGAAACAGTTTGTTTTTTAAGTATTTTTGTTGTCACTTTTATTCAACATTAAGTGATACAAAAATTACTATTAAAATTAATCCAATTATAAGAATATGATTGCCAAGATCAAACATTCCAACTTTGTCATTCTTTTTATCAATTAATTTTCTATGCAAAGGAAGTTGATCGTAAGGATTAATAGATATTTTTTCAGGCTGTTCTTTTTGATTTTCAACTTTAACTGAAAATCCAAACCAAGTTATGTAAATAAAAAATAAGAAAAATAATAAAAAACCAGCTAATATAGTATATCCGTCCATAAATTATTACCCTCCTACAACAAAATAAAAAATCCTAGTAAAAACAGTATATTCAAACTCTGCAACCATCAAAAATATAAAACATGCTATTGCTGTCATTGGCCATAATAAAACATTAACCAATGCATAACGTTCCCAAAACAAATGCATAAAGAAAGCCATAATCAGTCCTGCTTTTAAAAACATAAAAATTAAAATTAATGACCATCTAAGCATACCTTGGAATTGATACCAATCCACCATGTATGAAAAGAAACTTAAAACAAATAACAAACCCCAGATCCAAAGATATATTCCTATCTTATGTGTTGATGTCTGTTCTTGTTTTTTTGTATCACTCATAATTTAATTTACCATAAATAAAAAAATGCAAAAATAAATACCCATACTAAATCTACAAAGTGCCAGTACAATCCTAGAATTTCTATTTCAACATAATCACCTTTAATTGTTGTAAACCAACCTCTTTTTCCTTCATCGTAATGGCCTTTAAAAGTTTTATAGGCATAGATAAATAAAAAAATTACACCTATAGAAACATGGGTGCCGTGAAAACCAGTAATCATAAAGAAAAAAGAACCAAATTGTGGTGCTCCAAAAGGATTTGACCAAGGTCTTACTCCTTCATGGATTAGTTTTGACCATTCAAAAGCTTGCATTCCAACAAAAGTAAGTCCACCTAAAGCTGTAAATAATATCAGCCATCCACACATCTTTTTGTTTTTTTCATAACCATATTTTACTGCAAGAGCCATTGTTCCACTGCTTGTAATTAATACAAAAGTCATAATAGCGATAAGTAACAAAGGAACATCAACACCAAATACATGTAATCCAAAAACTTCACTTGGATTTGGCCAATCTATTAAAGTAGATCCTCTGCCCTTCATGTAAGAAATTAGAAAACAACTAAATATAAATGTATCACTTAATAAAAAGATCCACATCATTGCTTTTCCCCAATGTACGCCTTTAAACATAGTTTGATCGGAACCCGTGTCTTGGGCCATCCCTTTAAAACCTGGTTTAAATGTGTAGCCTTCTATTTTTGGATCAGACATATACTTCTTAAGTTTTTTCTACCTTAGAGCCAGCAATTTCACTTGGTGCTGTAGTTTGTGTAACAAAGTCTTCTTTTACTCCAGGAACACTAAAATCATATGGCCATCTGTGAACAACAGGAAGTCTTTCGCCCCAGTTACCATGTTCAGGTGGAACTGTAGGCGTAAGCCATTCTAGTGAATTTGCTTTCCAAGGATTATGTCCAGCTGGCTTTCCTATTTTTAAAGTTTTAACAATATTATAAATTAAAATAAATTGAGCAGCGCCCACTATAAAAGCTGCTAAGCTTATAAATTCATTCATTCCAACAGCTGAAGTCATGTAAGGGCTGTCATACATTTCAAAATATCTTCTAGGTACTCCAATAAATCCTAAATAATGCATTGGGAAATAAATTGAATAAGCTCCTAAAAAAGTAAGCCAGAAATGCCATTTACCTAATTTTTCATCTAAAAATTTTCCAGATACCAAAGGAAACCAGTGATAAACAGCTCCCATAATTACCATAAGTGGTGCAATACCCATTACCATATGGAAGTGCGCAATAACAAAATAAGTATCAGATAACGGAACATCTACGGTAACATTACCTAAGAAAATTCCTGTAATACCACCATTAACAAAGGTAACAATGAAACCAAGGCACCAAAGCATAACAACATTCATTCTGATATTTCCTCTCCAAAGAGTTAAAATCCAATTGTAAACTTTCATTGCCGTAGGAACTGCTATGATAAGTGTTGTGGTTGCAAAAAAGAAACCAAACCATGGGTTCATTCCACTAACATACATGTGGTGCGCCCATACAAAAAAGCTTAGCGCGCCAATACCAACAATAGCCCAAACCATCATTCTATAGCCAAATATATTTTTTCTAGAGTGCACTGAAATTAAATCTGAAATTATTCCAAATGCAGGCAATGCAACGATATAAACTTCGGGGTGACCAAAAAACCAAAATAAATGTTGAAAAAGAATAGGACTTCCTCCACCATATTCTAAAACTTCACCCGCTTTTAATATAGTTGGCATAAAAAAACTTGTTCCAAGTATATTGTCTAAAGTCATCATTAATGCGCCTACTAATAATGCTGGAAAGGCTAACATAGCTAAAACAGTTGCTGTAAAAATACCCCAAACGGTTAAGGGCATTCTCATTAATGTCATACCTCTAGTACGAGCTTGAAGAACAGTGATTAAATAGTTCAGTCCACCCATGGTAAATCCAGCAACAAATAATATTAAAGATATACACATTAGTAATATACCCATTCCATGTCCTGGCGTTCCTTCTAAAATTGTTTGAGGTGGATAAAGAGTCCATCCTGCTCCTGTTGGTCCTCCTGGAACAAAAAAGCTTGCCAATAAAACTCCAACAGCAACAAAAAAAGACCAAAAACTTACCATGTTAAGATAAGGAAAAACCATATCTCTAGCGCCAACCATTAATGGAATTAGATAATTACCAAAGCCACCGAGAAAAAGTGCTGTTAAAAAATAAACTACCATTATCATTCCATGCATAGTTACAAACTGGTAATAGTGCTCTGCAGTCATAAAACCTGCAAGTCCTGGGAATCCTAATTGTAAACGCATTAGCCAAGATAGAATAAGACCAATAATTCCTGTAAATGTTGCTAGAAGAAAATATTGAATTCCAATAACTTTTGCATCCTGACAAAAAACCCATTTAGTAATAAAGCTATGCCCATGATACAAATCCTGTTCTGGAATTTCTGCAGGTCTTACATAATCAATATCCGGAGATATCCCAGATCCACCTCCAGAAATAGTTTCTGAAGATTGTGCCTGTATTGTTTTGTTATTGTTTAAGTCTTCTGACATTTTTTTTCTTTATTATTAACATTTAATTTATTTTTTTGCTAATTTTGTTTCACCAGTTTCTAATAATTTTTGTTTTGCCATTAATTCAGAAAATGTTTCTTGTTCTTGAAGCCAATTTTCGTAATCTTGATTATCTTGAACTAAAACTCCGCCTCTCATAGCATAATGACCAACTCCGCAATACTCAGCACATAAAACTTCGTACTCACCTGTTTTATTAGGCTCAAACCAATAATAAGTTACAATTCCTGGAACCGCATCCATTTTTGCTCTAAATTGAGGAACATACCAGTTATGAAGAACATCAACTGATCTTAATAATATTTTAACTGGTCTATTATTTTCTAAGTTTATTACATCGGTTTGTATCATTACATCATCTTTTCCATATGGATCGTCTAAATTAATTCCAAAAGGATTATTATCATTTATATTCGTAACTTGAGTTGTTCCCAATTTTCCATCTTCTCCAGGCAATCTATACTGCCATCCCCACTGCCAAGCCATTACATCAATCTCAATTGCATTTTTTGGAACGCTAATAAACTGATTCCAAATTATAAGTCCTGGTGCTAAAAGTGCTGCCACACCTAATGTTGTTGCCCATGTAAGTATTCTTTCTAATTTTTTATCTTCAGGTTTGTATTCAGCTTTACGATCTTCTTTATAAGAAAATTTAAAAACGCAATAAACCATAAAAAGGCAAACTGCCACGAATACACCTCCTCCGACCCAAAAGGTTAGCGTGATAGTGTCGTCCATTCCTCCCCAATTTGAAGCAACATCAGTCCAATACCAAGGTGTAAAAATGTGGAATAATACCGACCCAAGAATGACTAAAAAAAATATTATACCCGCATGCATAGCTGTTTATATAGAATAATAACCACATAAATACCTATGACAAAATGTCATAAAATCATCTTAAATTAACTAGTATATTCAAGGATAATATGTTCGGTAAATTAGGAATCTTAGTTTCAATACTCGTTTTAGTTTTACTTTTTTATATAGTCATATCTTTAGGGGCTGGGGCCTTTTCAAAAGATAAACTGAAGCCGGAAACAAAGAAATATTTAAAATCTGTAAATATACTTTTAATAATAATTGCTGCGGTTGGTACCATTTTAGTTTTATTTTTATAATAAATTTAAGCTATCAAAGATTTGCACCATGCAATTACTGCATCATTATAAATAAACATTATTGCAAAGAATACAATCCAAACAATAAATAAAAATAACCAGTACAATGATAAAGCGTTTATATTTTTTTCTTCATTTGCATAATCTTTTTCATCTAATTTAAATATTCTTGAGCTAACCTTTCCCCAAAAAAATAAGCCTCCAAGAAGATGGATACCATGTAATGTAGTAAAGATATAAAAAGATGAAAAGTAAGTATTTGTATCTACAAAGTTTCCACTTTTCATAAGTTGATACCACAACAATAATTGTAAAAATAAAAATAAGTAACTTAACGCTCCTACATAAATTAAATTTTTTTTAATTTTATTAGTTAAATTTTTTTTAAGATCACTGCTTATTTTATTAAAGAAAAAAGTAACCATAACTAAAACTAAAGTATTAACCCAAACTAAAGTGGTTTTTAAAATAAATGTAGTATCCTGTTCAGGTGGAAGAGAATAAAGATATCCTGTAAATATCAGGCTGAATATAGCAGTGCTAACACCAAAAATTATAATTACTGCTGACATTTGGTTTGAAAGATTAAATGAACGACCAGAATGAGTATTGTCGATCACAACTTGATTTTCTTCCCAAGGTTTTTGGGCCAGTGTGCCAAATAATTTCTTTAAGAAAGACATAATATTTATATAGTTAGTATAAACAATTTTACAATAATGAAATTAAAAACTTCAATTAGCATAATAGGCGGATGTCTTATAATTTTTTTATTTATTATGCTGCCAGTTTTTTTATCTATGAAAGATAAAAAAGATGAGTCTATTTCATCATTTAAGGGTTCTGATTTTTCCTTAAAAGATATGAACAATAATGTTATTACTCAAGAGTCTTTCGACGGTCCTCTAACTGCAATTTTTTTTGGATTTACAAATTGTCCAGATGTCTGTCCAATGACATTAAATAAAATGGATATCGTTTTAGATAAGTTAAAAAATAAGAAAAAACATGTAAAATTTTTTTTTATAAGCGTTGATCCAGAAAGAGATACTCCAGAAATTGTAAAAAATTATTTAAGTAATTTTGATAATAATTTTGTTGGCATTACTGGAGAACCAGAAAAAATATTTC